>NZ_JBOBDM010000028.1:0-77086 GCF_050586605.1 Pseudomonas sp. ES1
CAATTGTTTTTGTGGTTAACAAAACATAACGTCCCGCTCGTTGTTTTCTGTCGGATTACCCCGATAGGATGGCCCGAAGCTATTCCAGGGCTCTGGAACAGGGTTTCTCGGCACCTGGCAATAGATTGACCCAGCACAAGAACACAAAAGGGGCAGTCATGAGAGAGCGGATCACGGCACGGGGCCGGCACGGCGCCTGGCCATTGGCAGCCAGCGCGATGCTGGCGCTGGCACTGGCGGCATGGGCGGGCAGTGTCGATGCGGCGGTGGCCGCCGAGGAATACTCGGTCGAGTCGGCCAAGGCCAGCCAGAGCCTGTTGATCGGTGCCACCCACGCAGGCAAGCGCCTGGTGGTGGTCGGCGATCGCGGCCATATCCTGTTCTCCGACGACCAGGGCAAGACCTGGACTCAGGCCCGGGTACCCACCCGGCAACTGCTCACCGCCGTGTTCTTCCTCGATGACAAGCGCGGCTGGGCCGTTGGCCATGACGCGCAGATCCTCGCCAGCAGCGACGGCGGCGCGACCTGGAGCAAGCAGTTCGAAGACCGCTCCCGCGAAGCCCCGCTGCTCGATGTGCGCATGCTCGACCCGCAACAGGGTTTTGCCGTCGGCGCCTATGGCTCGGTGCTCGAAACCGTCGACGGTGGCCAGCACTGGCAAGACGTCGGCGAGCGCCTGGACAACCCCGATCAATTGCACCTCAACGCCATCACCTTGGTGAAAGGCGCCGGCCTGTTCATCGTTGGCGAGCAGGGCAGCATGTTCCGCTCCAGCGACAACGGCCAGAGCTGGTCGAAAGTCGAAAGCCCCTACGAGGGCTCGTTGTTCGGCGTGATCGGTACCGCCCAGCCCAACACCCTGCTGGCTTACGGCCTGCGCGGCAACCTGTTCCGTTCCACCGATTTCGGTGACAGCTGGCAGCCGATCGAGCTTCGGGCCGAGCGCGGCCCGCTCGAATTCGGCCTGGCAAGCGCTACGCTTCTCGAGGACGGCAGCGTGGTACTGGTCGGCAACGGCGGCAGCGTGCTGCGCAGCCATGACGACGGGCAGAGCTTCAGCGTGCGCAACCGCGCCGACCGCGTCGCCCTGGCCGGGGTCAGCGGCCTCGCCGGCGGCGGCCTGCTGCTGGTAGGGCAGGGCGGTGTGCACCTGGCATCGGCCGACGGCACCCAGGAGGTGCGCCCATGACCAGCCGGGAGAGCTTCGACATGCAGCACAAGGACAAGGCCACCCTGCTGGAACGCCTGATCTTCAACAACCGCCCCATGGTCATCGCCATCTGCGTGCTGGTGAGCCTGTTCCTGTTCTGGCAGGCCACGCAGATCCGCCCGTCCACCAGTTTCGAAAAGATGATCCCGCTGCAGCACCCCTTCATCGAGCAGATGATGGAGCACCGCAACGACCTGGCCAACCTCGGCAACACCGTGCGCATCTCGGTCGAGGCGGTCAACGGCGACATCTTCGACAAGGACTACATGGAAACGCTGCGGCAGATCCATGACGAGGTGTTCTACATCCCCGGCGTCGACCGTGCCGGCCTCAAGTCGTTATGGAGCCCCAGCGTACGCTGGAGCGAAGTCACCGAAGAGGGCTTCTCCGGCGGCGAGGTGATCCCCAATACCTACAACGGCTCGCAGGGCAGCCTCGACACCCTGCGCGACAACGTGCTCAAGTCTGGCCAGGTCGGGCGCCTGGTGGCCAACAACTTCAAGTCCAGCATCGTCGACATTCCGTTGCTGGAGAGCTTCCCCGACCCCCAGGACCCGGGCAAGCAGGTCAAGCTCGACTACCAGCAGTTCTCCCATCAGCTGGAAGAAAAGATCCGCGACAAGTTCCAGGCGCAAAACCCCAACGTCAAGATCCACATCGTCGGCTTCGCCAAGAAGGTCGGTGACCTGATCGACGGCCTGGTGATGGTGGCAATGTTCTTCGGCATCGCGCTGGTGATCACCTGGGCGCTGCTGTACTGGTTCACCTGGTGCATCCGCAGCACCATCGCCGTGCTGATCACCACCCTGGTGGCGGTGGTCTGGCAGTTGGGGCTTATGCATGCGGTGGGCTTCGGCCTCGATCCGTATTCGATGCTCGTGCCGTTTTTGATCTTCGCCATCGGCATCTCCCACGGGGTGCAGAAGATCAACGGCATCGCCTTGCAGTCCAGTGACGCCGACAATGCCCTGACCGCAGCCCGGCGTACCTTCCGCCAGTTGTTCCTGCCGGGGATGATCGCCATCCTGGCCGACGCCGTGGGCTTCATCACCTTGCTGATCATCGATATCGGGGTGATTCGCGAGCTGGCCATCGGCGCCTCGATCGGCGTGGCGGTGATCGTCTTCACCAACCTGATCCTGCTGCCCGTGGCCATCAGCTATGTCGGCATCAGCCAGAAGGCCATTGCCCGCAGCAAGAAGGACGCTACCCGCGAGCACCCGTTCTGGCGCCTGCTGGCCAACTTCGCCAGCCCCAAGGTGGCGCCGGTGTCCATCGTGCTGGCACTGCTGGCCTTCGCCGGCGGCCTCTGGTACAGCCAGAACCTGAAGATCGGCGATCTCGACCAGGGTGCCCCGGAGCTGCGCCCCGACTCGCGCTACAACCAGGACAACCGCTTCATCATCAGCAACTACTCGACCAGTTCCGACGTGCTGGTGATCATGGTCAAGACCCCGGCCGAGAGCTGCTCGATCCACTCGACCATGTCGCCCATCGACGAGTTGATGTGGACCATGGACAACACCCCGGGGGTGCAGTCGACCATCTCCCTGGTGACCGTGTCCAAACAGGTCATCAAGGGTATGAACGAGGGCAGCCTGAAGTGGGAGACGCTGTCGCGCAACCCGGGCATCCTCAACAACTCCATCGCCCGTGCCGACGGCCTGTACAACGGCGACTGCTCGCTGGCACCGGTGCTGGTGTTCCTCAACGACCACAAGGCCGAAACCCTGGAGCGGGTCACCGCCGCGGCCAAGGCCTTTGCCGACAGCCACAACAAGGAAGGCCTGCAGTTCCTCCTGGCGGCGGGTAACGCCGGGATCGAGGCAGCGACCAACGAAGTGATCAAGTCGGCCGAGCTGACCATCCTGATCCTGGTCTACCTGTGCGTGGCGGTGATGTGCATGATCACCTTCCGCTCCTTTGCCGCCACCCTGTGCATCGTGCTGCCGCTGGTGCTCACCTCGGTGCTGGGCAACGCGCTGATGGCGTTCATGGGCATTGGCGTGAAGGTCGCCACGCTGCCGGTGGTTGCGCTGGGCGTAGGGATCGGCGTGGACTACGGCATCTACATCTATAGCCGCCTGGAAAGCTTCCTGCGTGCAGGCCTGCCATTGCAGGAGGCCTACTACCAGACGCTGCGCTCCACCGGCAAGGCGGTGCTGTTCACCGGCCTGTGCCTGGCCATCGGTGTGTGCACCTGGATCTTCTCGGCCATCAAGTTCCAGGCCGACATGGGCCTGATGCTGACCTTCATGTTGCTGTGGAACATGTTTGGCGCACTGTGGCTGCTGCCGGCGCTGGCGCGGTTCCTGATCAAGCCGGAGAAGCTGGCGGGCAAGGAGGGCGGGTCGATCTTCGCCCACTGATCCTCAGCAAGGGGCCGCTCTGCGGCCCAATCGCCGGCAAGCCGGCTCACACAGGAATTGCGCTGGCCTTGAAGATGGCGCGATCTCTGTGGGAGCCGGCTTGCCGGCGATTGGGCTGCAGCGCAGCCCCATGGCTATAATGGCCGCCCAATTTCCCGGATGTCCCCATGACCCTCGCCACCACCCTCGCAGCCTGCGACATGCTGCTGATCGACGGCCTGCACGCCTTCGACTTCACCTTCGACGAAACCGGCCTTGTGATCGAGTGCATGGACGGCCGCCAGCTGCGCCGCTGGACCTTCACCCCCGAGCAAGTCGCCGCCGCCACTGGCGCGGGCGATGACTGGCGGCTGGCATCTGCCGAAGGCGAGCATCGTCTAGTCTGTATGAGTGCTTTCAGAGCCCCGGATGAAGAAGACGATGAATCGGACGTGGACGAGCCTGCTGACCGCTAGCCTCATGACCCTTGCAATCAATGCCCACGCCGCCACCTTGCTGGTGGGCAGCTACACCGATGGCCCCAGCCTGGGTATCTACCGTTACGGTTTTGACGAGCGCAACGGCCACATCGATGCCAAGCCCCAGCAGGTGGTCAAGGCGGTCAGCCCGTCATGGCTGGTGCTGTCCGCCGATCAGCGCTTGCTGTTCGCGGTCAACGAGACTGCGCAAGGCCATGCCAGCAGCTTTTCGCTGAGCAGCAAGGGCGAGATCAAGCCGCTGAACCAGGTACCCAGCCAGGGCGACGAGCCGACCCACGCCAGCCTCAGCCACGACCAGCGCTATTTGTTTGTTGCCAACTACGCCGTCGCCCCCGACCCCGGCGGCAGCCTGGTGGTGATCCCGGTGGCCAAGGACGGCAAGCTCAAGCCGGCGGTGCAGCAGGCGCGGCATGCGCCGAGCAAGGTCAACCCCGAACGCCAGGCCGGTGCCCATGTGCATTCGCTGGTGCTGTCGCCCGATGGTCGCCACCTGTACGCCTGCGACCTGGGCGCGGACAAGGTGTTCATCTACCGCTACGACGGCGCCAGCCCCGAACACCCGCTGAGCCCGGCGATCCCGCCAGCGGTCGAGCTGCCGCCGGGCAGCGGGCCGCGGCATCTGCTGTTCGACGCCAAGGGCAAGCACGCCTACCTGACCCTGGAAATGAGTGCCGAAGTGGTGGTTTTCGATGCCCAGGATGGCGCGCTCACCGAGCGCCAGCGCTTGCCGCTGACCGACCTCAAAGACCCCGCCGCCAAAGCCGCCGGCGGGCTGCACCTATCGGCGGATGGCCGTTTCCTCTACGTCAGCAACCGTGGCACTGCCAATGAGATCGTGGTGTATGCGGTGGGCAAGGACGACGGCCAGCTGACCCTGCTGCAGCGCCGCTCGGTGGAGGGCGATCATCCCCGGGAGTTCACCCTCGACCCCAGTGGCGACTTCCTGTTGGTGGCCAACCAGAAGAGCAACCAGATCGTGGTCATGCACCGCGATCCGCGCAAGGGCACCCTGGGCCAGACCGTACAGAAGTTCGACCAGCCGGCGCCGTCGGACCTCAAGTTCCTCGAGTGATGCGTCTTGCTTGTGGGGGCAACTGCCTTACTCGCCATTCAAACAGCTGCGCGATTCCTGTGGGAGCGGGTTTACCCGCGAACACGGGCATAGCCCGTGCCAGGCACCGAGGTCCATCTTTGCGGGTAAATCGCAGCGGCGAACCGCCGCTCCCACAGGCAGAGTGCAGGGCGAGGCAATTATCGATTGCCGTGATATTCGCTACTGCCGCAATGAATTTCAGCAAGCGCCCCCATCGGAGTAAGTTTTGACCCAAGGCCCCGACGGGCCAACGTCAAACCACCGAAGTCGAGGTCCGCCCACATGAACTTCAATCTCTTCTCGCTCATCGCCGCTTCCGCCATCTCCGCCTCGGTCGTGCTGCCAGCACACGCGCAGGCCGAACACAGCAGCAAGCCGTCCACTACCCACAGCTACACCGACAAATACCTGCAACAGAGCGCCCACTTCCACGCCGCCCTGAGCAAGCACTCCAATTGAGTGTGTAAAGCCATTGGTAATAGCACAACGCCATGTGATTAAATTTGACGCTAGATTTTTGACTCTCCAAGGGGCAGAGCATGATGTGGCGTATCACGGCGGTAGTGCTGTTATTGATGTCGGCGCCGATCCTCGCGCTGTGAGGTGCCTTACCTGGCCATGATGGCCTTGAACAGGTCCGATTCCAGCCAGCCCTGCAACCAGCTCCGCACCCGCGGATAAGCCGCCTCGGCGAACCACTCAGGTTCGACCCCGGCAAACTGGCGCATCAAGGGCAGCAAAGCGGCATCGGCCAGGCTCGGGTGGTCGGCCAGCAGGTAGGGTCTGCCTTCGAGCAGGCTTTCCAGCTCTACCAGCCACGCTTCGGCCTGTTGCCGGTAATGCTCCCGGGAATGCTCGGGGTAGCGCTCGGCATATTTGTACAGGTTCACCTGGGCCTTGAACGTGCTGTCGTTACGCACGATCAGCGCATCGGCCCGTTGTGCCGCCGCTGGGTCGGCCAGCAGGCGCCAGTCCTCGGGGTCATGCCGGGCAAGGGCCCAGCGCATGATATCCAGGCTCTCTTCCAGCACCCCATCCCCGGTATCAAGCACTGGCACCGTGCCTTTGGGCGACAGTGCCAGCAGCTCGGCCGGCTTGTTCTTCATCGCCACCTCGACAATCGCCACCGGGCACTGCGCATAGCGCAGGGCCAGGCGCGCACGCATGGCCCAAGGGCAGCGGCGGAACGAGTAAAGGATCACCCGCTCACCTCGACATCGCTCAGGCCGTTGCCTTGCCGGCGCACCTGGATCTGCACCGGGATGCGCTCGTGCATTTCCTGTACGTGGGAGATCACCGCCACCTTGCGGCCCTGGGCCTGCAGGCCGTCGAGGGCATCCATTGCCAGTTGCAGCGACTCGGGGTCGAGGCTGCCGAAGCCCTCGTCGATGAACAGCGATTCGATGCGCAAGGTGCTGGAAGCCATCGAGGCCAGGCCCAGGGCCAGTGCCAGCGAGACCAGGAAGGTTTCGCCGCCCGACAGCGAATGCACCGAACGCAGTTCGTCGCCCATCTCGGTATCCAACACCAGCAGGCCCAGGGCACTGCCGCCGCGCTTGAGGCGATAGCGCCGGGCCAGCTGACGCAGTTGGCTGTTGGCGTGGTGCAGCAGCAGGTCGAGGTTGTAGCCCTGGGCGATCTTGCGGAACACATCGCCCGAGGCGGAGCCGATCAAGGCGCTCAGGCGTGCCCAGCGTTGCCACTGCTGATAGGCCTGGTCGATCTGTTCGGCCAGGGCCTGGTGTGCCAGCTGGCGGCGTTGATCGTCGGCCTGCTGGGCGCGCAGTTCGGCGCATTGCTGCTCCTGAGCGACCAACTGCTGTTGCAGCTCGGCGAGGCTCTGCTCCAGTGCTTCGACCGGCAGTTCGCCATGGCCTTGGGCAGCATGTTGCTGCAGGCGCTGCTCGCGCTCCTGCAACAGCACCCGGCCTTGCTCGATGGCCTTTTCCGCCGCCTGCAGCTGTTGGCGCAGCTCACCGAGCTGGGCGTCGTCGATGGCCAGCAGGCGGTCGAGGCCAGCGTCGTCCAGTTCAGGGTGGCTGCTGCGCCATTGGCCGATTGCGCCCTGCAGCTGTTGGTGCTCGTGCTCCAGGGCCTGCTGGCGCTGGCTGTTGGCGTTGAGTTCAGCGGCCAGTTGCACGCCCTGGGTACGCAATGCCTGCAAGCGCTGGGCAGTGTCGGCGTCGGCGGTGCGAGCCTGTTCCAGCTGCGCTTCCATATGCTGCTGCCAGGCCTCGGCGCTGGCCTGCTCGCCGAGCAGCTCGCCAAGGGTGGCCTGGGCCTGCTGGCGCTGTGCGTCCAGTGCGGCGATTTTCTCCAGCAGTTGCTGCTGATTGTGCTGCCGGGCCTGTTGCTGGTCGCGCAGCTTGTCCAGCTGCTGCTGGCGGGCCTGTTGTTCTTCCTGCTCGTCCTTGCGCTGGTCGAGTTGCTGGCGGCGCAGGGCAATCTGCTGGTCAAGGCCGAGGAAGGCCTGGGCCGGGTCGTCCCGCAGGGCCTGGAGAATGTCCTGGGGCAGCACGCTGGCCAGGTCGTTCAGGCCCTGTTCCAGTTGCTGCTGGTCGGCAGCCAGGGCTTGGTGTTGCTGGTCGAGGTGGCGCTGGGCCTGCTGCTGGGCCTCGCTGGCAGCCTGCAACTGCTGGGTGAGGCGAGCGGCGTCCTTTTGCAAGGCGAGCAGGGCGCCCTGGCGTTTCTCGTCGCGCTCGATCTCGTCGCCCAGGCGGCGCAACTGGCCGTCGAGCCAGGCGCTACGAGCCTTGTCGTCCTGGGGCGCGAGCGCCGGCCACAGGGCATGGGCCTGAACCTGTTCGAGCAACGGTTGTAGCTGTTCGCCCAGCGTGAGTTGTTGCTGCTGATAATCCTTGAGCTGGGCGTTGACCACGCCCAACTCGGTACGCAGTTCCACCAGCCTGGCGTTGAGATGTTCGACTTGTTTCTGCGCTGCCTCCTCCTCGGCCTGGTCGTGGCGGCCCAGGCTGTGCAACAAGGCTTCTGGCTGGTGGAACGGGTGCTCGGCGCTGCCGCATACCGGGCACGGCTCGCCATCGCGTAGCTGGGCGCGCAGTTCTTCGACGCTGGTGTTGCGCGCCAGGCGCTGGCGATCAAGCAACTGGCGGGTCAGTGTCAGGGCCTGCTCGGCGCTTTCCAGCTCGCTCTTGGCCGCGGTGCCTGCGCCGATCAGTTGCTGGCGCTGCTGCATGGCCTGCTGCTGGCGGTCACGCAGGGCGTCGATCGCCTGGCGCAGTTCCAGCTCACGGCCATGCAGGCGGGCAAGCTCCTCGACGGCGCGCTGCTGCTTGCGGTTGTCCTGGAGCATGCCGCCGAGCAGGTCGATCTGCTCGGCCAGGGCATGGGGTTCGGCCCCGGCTTCGCGGAACAGCATCTCGAAGTTGTCGCGCTGGGCTTGCAGCTGGGCATTGGCCTGGCTCACCTGGGCCTGCAGGCCTGGCAACTCCTCGCGGCCCTTGGCCAGCCGGCCGCCGATCAGCATCACCTGCTTCAATTGCGGCAGATAGGCCTGCCAGGCGTTGGCCAGGCTACCCAGGTGTTCACTGTCGGCCAATGCCGCATCGATCTGCGCCAGTTGCTGCTGGCTGCGCAGCTGGTTTTCCTGCAACTGCTGCAGGTGTTGCTCAGCGTCGCTGACTTCCTGCGCAGCCTGCTGGCAGGCTGCGCGTTGTTCGCCCAGCTCTTTGTCGAGGCGGGCCAGGTCGCCTTGGGCGGCGAATGCCTGACGCAGGCGCGGGGCGTTATCGCTGTGCTGGGCCTGATGCTGGGCCAGGGCCTGACGCGCCGCTTCCAGTGCCTGCTCAAGTTCGCTGGTGCGGCTATGCAGCTCGCCTTGTTGGCGCTGCTGTTCGGCAATCGCCACGGCCAGCGGTGCCAATTGCCCGGCCAGATCCTGCTGGCGATGGAACTGATGACGCTGCGGCGCAAGGCGTTCCAGGCGCTGCAGGTCGAGGCGTGGTTCGGCCAGTTGTTGCCAGCTGTGCTCGGCGGCTTGCAACGCTGCCTGGGCTTCGCCGTGCTGGGCTTGCAGCTGGCGTTGTTCGTCGAACCAGACGCGCTGCTGTTCCAGCTGGCGCTGGCGGGCCTGGTCGGCCTTGAACTGCTGCTGGGCCTGCTCCAGTTGCTGGTCGAGCAGGGCGCGGGCGTCGCTTGCCATCGGCAGCAGGTGCTCGGCCTGCTTCTTCAGGTCGTTGTGGCGTTCGCCGGTTTCCCGCGCCTTGCTGAAGGCGCGCTGGCCGAGGCGGGTGTAGATCGCCGTGTTGGTGAGCTTTTCCAGCAGCTCGCTGCGCTCTTTGTCGTCGGCCTTGAGGAAGGCGCCGAACTCGCTCTGGGCCAGCATTACCGCGCGGGTGAACTGTTCGAAGTTCAGCCCCAGGCGCGCTTCGATCAGCTGCTTGTATTCGTTCTTGCCGCTGCCGAGCAGCTGTTCGCTATCCAGGTCGTACAGGCTCTGGCGGCTGTTCTGCAGTTTGCCATTGGCTTTCTCGCGGGCGCGGTTGGCCTCCCAGCGGGCGCGGTAGCGGCTGCCGTCGATGCCGACGAAGTCGACCTCGGCAAAGCCGCTGCCGGTGCCGCGGCGCAGCAGGTTGCGCGGGTCCGAGGTGGGGATGTCGCCGTCGGCGTCGGGCACCTTGGCTTCCCGGGCAATGTCGTTCAGCCGCGGCACAGTGCCGAACAAGGCCAGGCACAGTGCATCGAGCAGGGTGCTCTTGCCGGCGCCGGTGGGCCCGGTGATGGCGAACAGGCCAGCGCTGGCCAGGGGCTCTGCGGTGAAATCGATGTCGATCGGCCCGGCCAGCGAGGCGAGGTTCTTCAGGCGGATGGCAAGAATCTTCATGGCTGCTCCTCTTCGTGCAGGACGTCCTGCAGCAGCTCGGCAAAATCGGCCAGGGCCTGCTCGTCGGCGGGGTTGCCGTAGGCATGCTGCCAGGCACGGCCGAACAGGTCCTGCGGGGTCATCTGCGCCAATTCAACGAAGGCGAGTTCGTCGTCTTCCTGGCGGCCCGCGCCTGCGTATTCGGCGCTGATGCGCACCAGGCGCACCGCCTTGCCCTGCAGGGCAACCTCGATCTGCTGGCGCAGGTCGGGCTGCGGTTCGTCCAGCACTACCCGAACTTCGAGCCAGGGCTGGCGGTTGGGGTCTTCGAGCAGGTCGATCACAGGCAGTTCGCCGAGCTGCACCAGCAGTTCGCCCAGCGGGGCCGGGCCGACCCGCTGCAAGGCCACCGCCCGCGGGACCAGGCGTGGTTCGACGCTGACCAGTTCGCTGCCGTCGAGCTCCACTTCCAGCACCTGGTGCGGGTAGTTGATCTCGGCGAACGACAGCGGGATCGGCGCGCCGCTGTAGCGGATGCGGTTCTCGCGGTTGACCTTCTGCGGCTTGTGCAGATGGCCAAGGGCAACGTAGCCGATGGCCTTGTCGAACAGCCGCGCCGGCAGGGCTTCGGCATTGCCGATGATCAGGCTGCGTTCGGAGTCTTCCGAGATGCTGCCGCCGGCCATGTGCGCATGGCTGATGGCGACCAGCGCCTGGTCCTTCTTGCGCTTTTTCTGGGCTGCCGCGATCAGTTGCTCGTGCACCTGGGTGATGCCTTGCAGGTAATCGTCCCCCAGTGCCGGGCCTGTGACTTCGGCCGGGCGCAGGAAAGGCAGGGCCAGGCACCAGGCTGCCACCTTGCCGCGGGCGTTGGTCAGCGGGATCAGCAGGCGCTCGGCGTCCAGCTGGCCTTCGTCCAGCCAGTGCACCCGGCCCAGGGCATGGGTGCGCAGGCGGCGCATCAGCGGCGCTGGCAGCTCGATGCGCGAGCCGGAGTCGTGGTTGCCGGCGATCATCACGATATCCAGCTTGGGCTGCTGCTCATGGGCCTGGACGATGAAGTCGTACAGGCGCTCCTGGGCTTTGACCGGCGGGTTGACGGTGTCGAAGATGTCGCCGGCGATCAGCAGCGCATCGGGCTGGCGCAGGTGCAGTTGGCCGAGCAGCCAGTCGAGGAAGCAGGCATGTTCGAAGTCGCGTTCCTGGCCATGCAGGCTCTGGCCAAGGTGCCAGTCGGAGGTGTGAAACAGACGCATGGAAGATCCGTTGGATGAGCGGCAGGGGGCGTTGGGGTGAGGGCGGTATGGTAACCCATTGCGGGGTAAGCTCGCTTTCGCTGTGCCGCCTCGATTGCGAATGGGGCGAAAGGTGGGCCAAAGCTTCTGACAGATATCAATACGTTCTTGCGGAGTTTTTTTGTTAAGGACAAGGCATGTTCGAGTGAGTGTCTGCTGTTGCTGTAGGACGTTTCTTGATCTGCTTCCGGCGCCGTCGGAGGCGTCCTCAAGCTGCTAGCGTTCGGCGTTTTCTGCGTACAAAGGAAAGGCCGCATGACCCGCAACCCTTTCAAGGGCATCGCCGCAGGTGACCGCCCATGACCTATCGCATCGTGATTTTCGGCAAGGGGCAGGGCCTGGTGGGCGACCGCACCACCACCGGCGCCACCTGCATCGGAGACCGCGCAGCGGGTAACGTGAATGGCCGCGCCTGGCTGCTCGAAGGCGACCAGACCACCGCCTGCCCGAAGTGCGGACAGGTGGGCACCCTCATCGACGGTGAACAGCGCTTCCTCCAGGATGGCGTACCCACCGTCGTTGATGGCGCCCGCGTGCGCTGTGGATGCCCGCTGGGCAGCAACCGCCTGATCGCATCGTCCCAGGCCGCCCCGGCCAAGGCGCCTGTCACTTCACCGGTGGCTGCTGAACGGGCCACACTCACCCCACAAGCCGCCATGGCGACCCCTTCAGGGCTGCAACCCGGTTTCTATATCGTGCCGCGCAGCATGACCGGCGAGCAGGTGCTGCAACAGCTGGCCGCGCTGCCGGGCAACCTGCCGCTGTCGCTGGTGCGTCGCCTCAACCCCACCTTCGACCAGGGCTTCAAGGCGGGCGAGCTATTCGTGCTTGGCGCCCCCGAGCACAGCTACGCCTGCACTCGCGAAGAAGCCGAATTGATGGCAGCGGCCCGCAGTGCCCGGGCGTCGCTGGCGCAGCTCAGCACCGAAGAAGCCGACTTCATGATGCGACACATGGCCGAGACCGCCGGTGTGCTCAACGGCGCGAGCCAGTCGATGGGGGTGGGCAAGGACATGCTGTCGCGGGGGCTGGGGCAGGTGGAAGACACGCTCAAAGGCATCGAGCGTTTGCACCAGCGCGAGTTCGTTGCGCACCGGCACCTGAACAGCCCGCAGTTCTTCGCCGAGCGCAAGGCGCTGTATGGCCAGCTGAACGCACAGCTGCGCAGCGCGTTTCTCGGCAAGTACCTGAACCTGGGGCAGCACGAGGACCTGCGCCGGGGGCTGGGGATCTCGACCAAGAGCCTGGTGCATCACTGGTCGAAGGCCGGCGCGCCGGGGGCGATTCCTGGGTATGCGACGCACCTGGATGAAGTGGCGAAGATGACCAAGTACCTGAAGTACGGCGGGCATGTGGCGGTGGGGGTGGGGGCGACTTCGTCGTACATGAAGATCTACGAGGCGTGCCGGGCGGGGGAGACCGAAGAGTGCAAACGGATTCGGTTCACTGAGACAGGTAGTTTTACTGGAGGCATTGGGGGTGGTTCTCTAGGTGGTTTGGTAGGGAAAGTAGCTATCAAGGCTGTTTGCAATTTTGGTCCATGGGGGCGAGCTACTTGTGGCATTGCTCTCGTTGGGGCTGGCTCTTTCGGGGGAGGAAAGCTCGGAGAGGTTGGTGGGGAGAAAACAGGCGAAATAATGTACGGGGTTGTTTATGATTGATCTGAGCGGATTGCCTGCGGTACTGAAGTTGGCCGTGTCCCTCGGACCCTTCGTGGTGGGCTTTGCTGGGCTAGCGATTCATTCGCATATCGCGGGGACGCGACACTTTGAAGTTATGTGTGAAGCGCTTCAGCGCAGTGCCGGTCTTCATGAAGAATTAAAAAATGGAGGCGCGCTGACTTTGAAGTTTCGAATGATGACCGTGAGCGCAATGACGGCGGGTATGATTTGGCCTGCATTGGGCATTCGTCAGGGTTGGTTGGACGTTGAAGATAGTCACCGCTTCCCGGTTTATCTTAAGAGGCGAATGAAGTTTGGTATGTATTGTATATTTGTTGGTCTGGGCTGGATGGCCTTGGTGGTTTTTTTCGTTGATTTTGATGCGGCATGATAATCATGGGTTTGTAACCGCCGGCTGCTGCAGAAGAAATTAAGTTCGCATAATAGGTGGCTGTTTTAGCAAGGGCGCCGATGGGGGGAAGGACATGCGCGGGCAAGGTAGGTGGCGGGCACGCTCAAAAGCATCGAGAGCTTGCGCCAGCTCGAGTTCATCGCGCACCGGCACCTGATCAGCCCGCAGTTCTTCGCCGAGCGCAAGGCGCTGTATGGCCAGCTGAATGCACAGCTGCGCAGCGCGTTGCTTGGCAAGTACCTGAACCTGGGGCAGCACGAGGACCTGCGTCGGGGGCTGGGGATCTCGACCAAGAGCCTGGTGCATCACTGGTCGAAGGCCGGCGCGCCGGGGGCGATCCCTGGGTATGCGACGCACCTGGATGAAGTGGCGAAGATGACCAAGTACCTGAAGTACGGCGGGCATGTGGCGGTGGGGGTGGGGGCGACTTCGTCGTACTTGAAGATCTACGAGGCGTGCCGGGCGGGGGAGACCGAAGAGTGCAAACGGATTCGGTTCACTGAGACAGGTAGCTTTGCTGGAGGGTTGGCCGGAGGAACAGCTGGCGCTTTGGCCGGGCAGTCGGCAATCAAGTACGTTTGCTACTTCGGCCCGTGGGGGCGAGCAGTCTGCGCAATAGCAACAGTTGGGGCAGGTTCTTTTGCAGGCAGTTCGTTCTTGGGGCAAGCCGCTGAGTATGTTGGAGAGACAATTTACGAGACATTCTATGATTGATCTGAGTGATTGGCCGGCAGGTGTGAAAATCGCAGTATTGATTACACCCTTTTTAACTGCGCTCACAGGCATAGTAATCAGTGCGCATATCGCTTCCTCGAGGCACTTTGATTTGATGTGTGAAGCGCTTCAGAGAAGTAAATGTTTGCATGATGAGTTGAGGCGAGGAGGGGGGGTTACATTAAAGCTCCGATTGATGACGGTGGGTGCTATTGCGGGAGTGCTAATCTGGCCAGGGTTATCGATTAGGCGGGGTGATCTGGATTCTGAGGACTATCAAAACTTTCCTGGCTACCTCAAGAGGCGTATAAGAGCCGCTATTGTCTGTGTCTATGTTGCTTTGGCTTGGGCAGCCGTCATTGAACTATTTGTTGAGCTGAAACGGACATAATAGTTGCGGGGTCAATCATCTCGGCTATTAATGGAGGTTGTGGTGATGCGGCCACCGTCGAGGACTTGGCCTTTGCGGTAGATCACGATGCGATAGACCATAGTGATCACCTGCGGCAATGACCTTGAAGCGGTTGCTGGTCATGCGGGCTTTCCTTGTGCGCAGAAAGCGCCGAACGCTAGCAGCTCGATGGGGGTTATTTATAATGCTGAATATGATTGATGTCAGTGGGGGCTCTGTTGTTGTAAAGCTGCTGTTGCTGATAACTCCATTTCTTTTGTTGGTTGTCGGGCTCGTCGTTAATGCCTATATTGCGGGTTCACGCCACTTTCACGTCATGTGTCGTGCCTTTGGGCGCAGCAGTGGCCTGCAGGATGAGCTTGTTCTTTGGGGAACGACGAGGTTGCGGTCTCGAATGTTGATCGTTAGTGCTATGAGCCTTGCTGCGGTTTGGCCATCACATGGGTTCCGCCGCGGATGGTTGGACGCTAACGACTGGCAAGATTTCCCTGAGTATTTGAAATGCTGCATGAAAGTGAGTAGCTATTGTTTATTTATAGGGCTGGGAATGCTTTTTCTCTTGGTGTCATTTGTGAGGGTTGTACCTTGAGAAAGTGATAATTCAGGTAAGGCTTTGATGCCTTGCAGTAGTCTGTGGTTTGAGCTTGGGGTAGCACGAGGACCTGCGTCGGGGGATCTCTTGGCCGAGTAGCCAGTCGAGGAAGCAGGCATGTAATAAGTCGCGTTCCTGGCCATGCAGGCTCTGGCCAAGGTGCCAGTCGTAGGTGTGAAACAGACGCATGGAAGATCCGTTGGATGAGCGGCAGGGGGCATTTGGGTGAGGGCGGTATGGTAACTCATCGGGGAGGGGGCTTGGAGCCAGGTGTGTGGTGCTGAGGTTGGATCGGAGTTTTGGCCGTGATGTGTTCGCCGAAAGAGTTGTAGCGCCTACAAGATCGAGCGCCGCCCGCGCGGCGCATCGCTGGCAAGCCAGCTCCCACATCTGTTTCGGGCCAATTATGCCTGTGAGGGTACCGCTGCCCGCCTTGGCGCATGTCTCAAGTCAGGCGCAGGGCCTTCAGCGCCCACTTCGAGATCGAGTCGGGCCAACAAGGCGTACAGCGATGTAGTCACAGGAGTGACTGGCCCGAAACAAATGTGGGAGCTGGCTTGCCAGCGATGCGCCGCGCGGGCGGCGCTCGATCTCAAGAGGGCTGCAAGACTGTCGCCTGGCACCTCGCCGCCCTCACGCGATAGACCTGCGGCTATTTCGGATACAACGGCGGTAAGCTCCCCGCCTCACCCGCCGGCGCCAGCACCTGCTCGGCCCGGGGAATGTCGCCGATCGCCCGCCACAGTTCATCCCCGTGCCAATACTGGCCACTCTCGCTGTACAACGCCCCATTCAAACCATCCAGCGCATCGGACAACGGCACGAAGCGCGCCGCCATCTCGGCCAGGGTCTCCGGCTGCTGCCGCGCCCAGGCGTCGAGCGCCTGGCGCGTGGCCTGTGGGTCGTTGGCCTGGCAGGCGCGCTTGAGGTCGTCGAGCAGCGTGCGCGGGCTCGGGCCGGTCTGCGCGGCGCGCAGTACCGCCGGCTGCGAGCGGGCGCGCCACCACAGGGTGAAACCGAGCAGGGTGGTCAGGGCCAGGATCAGCGTGGCCAGCTGCCAGGGCCACAACAGGTGACTGGTGTTGCTGTCGCCGACCGGGGTGTCGGCACTCAGCGCCGGGTTGTCCTGCACGCTGAGGGTACGCGCCGGCAGGCTGGTCTGCTGCAGGTGGTCTTCGAGGGTGTTCCACCAGGTCACCTCCAGCGCCGGCAGGGCCAATTCGCCACTGTGGGTGGGCACCAGCGCCTCGCGCTCTTCGCGGTTGGCGACCATGCCGCGCTCGCTGATCTCGTTGCGCAGCAGCGGCTGGTCCGGGTAGCGGCGCAGGCCGACTGCCTCGGTGGCCGGCAGTGGCGGCAGCTGGGTGCTCGACAGCCCGTCGGCGCGCAGGGTGACATTGCGCGTCAGCGAGTCGCCGATCTGGGTGGGCTGGCTGGCCGGGTCGGGGTACCAGTGCTCTTCCAGGGTCAGGTTGCGTGCCGGCAGCCAGGGGCGGTCTTTCGGGTAGTTGGCGGGGATCGGCTTGACGATCAGGCGCAACGGCAGCGAGCTGACCTGCACCTGGCGGCCGACCCGGGGGCTGCCGGCCGCTTGCGTGCCGTTGTCGGCGGCGGTGGCGGTGAACTGCAGCGGTGGGATTTCGAGCTCGCCACTTTGCTGCGGGTAGAGCGCGTAGCGGGTTTCGATCACCCCGTGGCGCACGCCGTTGATGTCTTTTTCATAGGTGCGCGACTCACCCAGTGGGTCGACCTTGGCGTTGTCCAGTTGCAGCGGGCTGAGGCTGCTGTCGTCGTACAGCGCCACCGAATGGTAGATGCGCAAGGTGAGCACGGCCTGGGCCTGCACGTACACCTCGTTGCTGTCCAGGGTGGTCTCGACGAACACCTGGGAGGCGACGTCCGGGCGTTGGCTGTCGGCCTGCTGCACTTGCAGGTCGATGGCCTGGCTGTGGGACTGCCCCAGTTGCAGTTCGGGGATGCGCAGGCTGCCGCTGCGCCGTGGCAGCAGGGTGATGATCCAGCGGGTGCTGGCACGGGTTTCGCCGTCAAGGCTGTGCAGGCTGTTGAGCTGGCGCGTGCCACGCACCTCGAAGTCGGCGTCGAGTGCATGCAGGTCGGGTTTGCCGAACTGGGTGACGTCCTGGCTCTCGAGGGTGAGCTCCAGGGTTTCGCCGGCTTCCAGGCGCGTGCGGTCGACGCTGGCCTGCAGGGTGAGTTCGGCCTGGGCCGCCAGGGCCCACAGCAGGGCAAGGAGAAAGACGCCGAGGCGACTCATCGTGAGGTTTCCTGATGCAATTGCTGTTCATACCAGAATTTGCGCCGCAACAGCTCCGCCGGGTTGTCGGGGATCTCGCGCAGCCATTGTTCCAGGGCCTGGCGCTGTTCGGCGTCGAGGCTGGTGGAGACCGGCCGCTGTGGCGGCTGGGTGACACTGTCATCGTTGCCCCCGGCAGTGCCGGGCGCTGTCTGGCTGGTGTTGCCGTTGGCATTTTCGGCGGACTGCTCTGGCTGGGCCTGCTCATCGGCGCCAGGGGTTCCCTGGGCGCTGGATGAACTGCTGTTGCCTTGGTTGTCGGTGCCGGGTGTGTCCTGGGCATCGGCATTGGCCGGCGGTTCCTCGGCCTTGGCCTCGCGCTGTTGCAGCAGCTGTTGGACCAGGGCCTGGTTATCCAGCGCCGGCTTCAGGTCGGGCTGGCGCTCCAGCGCTTGTTCGTAGGCGTCCAGCGCCGCTTCCAGCTCGCCGGCGCGGGCCAGGGCATTGCCTCGATTGTAGTGGGCGGCGGCGTCGCTGCCTTGGGCAAAGGCGGCGGCGGCGCCAGCGAAGTCGCCGGCCTGGTACAGGGCCATGCCGCGCCATTGCGGGTCCTGGAAGTGGCGTGCGGCCGCCGCCGGTTGCTGACGCTCGAGCAATTGCTGGCCCTGTTGGTCTGGCCGGCGCCACAGGTCGTTGAACTCGAAGGCCTGGCTCGGTTGCGGCAGCGCCAGCAGCAGCGGCAGGCAGAACAGCCAGCCGCGTCGACCGGCGCAGGCGGCCAGCAGCAGCAGGGGCAGCAACAGCCAGTAACCCTGGTCGGCCCAGCTGTCCAGTTGCACGGTCTGGCCGTCGTTGCGCAGCAGGCGCGGGTTGTCGAAAAGGCCCAGGCCGCGCAGGTCGAGGTCGTCGATCCGGGCGTGGCGATAGCGCCCGCCGGTGCCATTGATGAAGCTCTTGAGCGCGGCGCTGTCCAGGCGCGGCATGAGGATGCCGCCCTGGTCGTCCTTGAGGTACTCGCCGTTGGCCTGGCGCACGGGCGCGCCTTCAGTGCTGCCGATGCCCAGCATCAACAGGCTTGGGCCCTGGCGGCCCAGGGCCTTGGTGATGCCGTCGCGCTCCTGTTCGCTCAGGGCCGAGCCGATCAGCAGCAGGCGGCCCTGGCCAAGGCCGCTCTGGGCCAGCAGCGAGAGGCCTTTTTGCACAGCCAGGTCGGCGCGCTGGCCGGGCTGCGGCATGATCGACGGGTCGATCGATTCGAGCAGATTGCGCGTGGTGCCGAGGTCGTCGGACAGCGGTACCAGGGTGTGCGCGGAGCCGGCGTAGACCACCAGCGCGGTCTGGCTGTCACGCCGGTGTTCGAGCAGGTCGAGGATCTTGCGCCGGGCCTGCTCCAGGCGGTTGGGCGCGGTATCTTCGGCGAGCATCTGCGGGGTGAGCTCGAGCAGGATCACCAGCGGGTCGGCGGGGCGCTGGCGGGTTTCTTCAAGGCGCTGCCAGCTTGGCCCGAGCAGGGCCAGCACCACCAGCAGCCAGGCCAGGCCCAGGGCGACCCAGGGCAGTTTGCTGGTGCTGCCGCTGCCGCCACCGAGCAGCACGGCGTGGAACTGCTGGGGCAGGATCAGCTGCCAGCGCCCGGCACGCTTGCGCCGGTGCCAGAGCTTGAACAGCAGCCAGCCGAGCAGGGGCACTACCAGCAGCCAGAGTGGGCGTAGCCATTGCGGCCAGAGTTCGATCATCGCCGCCTCCTCAGGCGCAGGCGTTTGAGGCGCTGGCGCCATTCGGGGTGCGGCTGCAGAAAGCGCGGTTTGCGCAGCAGGCGTTGCAACAGGTTGTCCGGCCACTGCACGGCCACCACCAGCAGCACGCTGAGCAGCAGGGCCAGGGCCAGCGGCCAGGCGTACAGCTCGCTGGCGGTGCGGGCCTGGGTGGGTTGCTGGGCCACCGGTTCCAGCTGGTCGAGGGTGTCGCCGATGGCGTTGAGCTCAGCGCCGTCATGGGCACGGAAGTAGCTACCGTGGGTGATGTCGGCAATCTCCTTGAGCGAGGCTTCGTCCAGGTCCAGGCTCGGGTTCAGCCCGAGCAGGCCGGGGGTGCCGCTGGCCTCGGGGTTGGCGCCGATGCCGATGGTATAGATGCGCACGCCTTCCTGGGCCGCCAGGCGGGCGGCGGTCAGCGGGTGGATCTGCCCACCGTTGTTGGCGCCGTCGGTGATCAGCACCAGCACCCGGCTTTGTGCCGGGCGCTGGCGCAGGCGCTTGACCGCCAGGCCGATGGCGTCGCCGACGGCGGTGTTCTTGCCGGCGATGCCGATCTGCGCTTCGTCGAGGAAGGTGCGCACGGTACGCCGGTCGAAGGTCAGCGGGGCCTGCAGGTAGGCCTGGCTGCCGAACAGGATCAGCCCGACCCGGTCGCCCTGGCGGTCCTGGAGGAAGTCGCCCATCAGGGCCTTGACCAGGTCCAACCGGCTGATTTCCTCGCCTTGCCATTGCATGTCGGGGAAGTCCATGGAACCGGACACATCCACCGCCACCAGCAGGTCGCGGCCGCTGGCCGACACCGGCACCGGGTCGCCCAGCCATTGCGGGCGGGCGGCGGCCAGCAGCAACAGCAACCAGATCAGGATGAACGGCGCCTGTTGACGCCAGGTCGGCAGGTTCAGCCGTGCGCGGCGCCCGGCCAGGCCTTCGAGCTCGTCGAGGAAGCCGACCTTGAGCACAGGCTCGCCACTGTCGGCGGCGGGCAGCACCAGGCGCGCCAGCCAGGGCAGCGGGAACAGCGCCAGGAGCCACGGCCAGGCCAGTTCAAACATGCTTGCGGATCCAGGTTTCGACCGCCTGGGCGAGCCCGGCGATGGCTTTATCGTCGAGCTTGCACTCGGGCTTGTAGGCGCCTTCGACCAGCACCATCCAGCGTGTCAGGCCGGCGGCCGGGCAGCGGTTGTCGAGGAAAGCCAGCCATTGCCGGCCGTTGAGGGTATGGCTGTTGGCACCGGGGTAGTGGTTGCGGCACAGGCGTTTGAGCAGGGCGTTGATCTGCTGCAGCCAGGCGCCGGCCGGCACACCGTCGTAGGGGCGCGGCAGGCGCGCCAGTTCCGCCAGCGCTTCGACGCGCACCGGGTCCAGCGGCAGTTCGGCACGCACCACCTTGCGCTTGCCCGGGCGCCAGCGGCGCAGGCGCCAGGCACCCCAGGCCAGCAACGGCAGCAGGGCCAGCAGCAGCCACCAGCCCGGCGCCGGTGGCCACAGGCCGATCGGCGCCGGGGCGATCAGAGGCTGCAGCTGATCCAACGGGTTCATTGGCGGCTCCCGGAGCGCTGGGCATTCAGGTATTCGCGCAGCTGCTCGATCATTTCGCTCTGGGTGCTCAGTGGCATCAGCACTACCCGCAGTTTTTGCGCCAGCAACTCCCAGCGTTCGATGCGTGCTTCGGCCTGCTGGCGGTAAGCCTGGCGCAGGCTGGCGTCGAGGGTGTCGAGTTCGAGCTGCGCACCGCGCTGGGCGAAGCGCAACAGGCCGGCGGCGGGCAGGGCGTGGTCGAGCGGGTCGCTGACCGGCAACAGCAGCACGTCGCAATGGCGCGAGAGCATTGCCAGGTGTTGCTCGACGCTGGCGCTGAGGGCGCGTTCGTCGCAGATGACGATGGCCAGGCTGCCCGGGCGCAGTACCTCGCGCGCCCGGCGCAGGGCCAGGCCCAGGCTGTCGGCCTGGGGCAGGGCTTCGGTATGCAGGGCCTGGTTGACCTTCGCCAGGCGGTTGAGCAACTGCAGCAGGCTTTGTTTGCTGCGCCGGGGCTTGATCTCCAGGTGCTCGTTGTCGCCGAACACCAGCCCGCCGATACGGTCGTTGTGGCCCAGTGCGGCCCAGCCGAACAGGGCCGCGGCCTGGGCCGCCAGCACCGACTTGAACATCAGCCCCGAGCCGAAGAACAGGCGCTGGCTCTGTTCGACCATGATGAAGATCGGCCGCTCGCGCTCCTCATGGAACAGCTTGGTGTGCGGCTCCTGGGTGCGCGCGGTGACGCGCCAGTCGATGTTGCGCACATCGTCGCCGGCCTGGTAGACCCGCACCTGGTCGAAGTCCACCCCGCGCCCGCGCAGCTTGGAGTGGTGCAGGCCCACCAGCGGGCTGCGTTGTCCGGGCCGCGAGAACAGCTGGATCTCGCGCACGCGGTGGCGCATGTCGATCAGGTCGGCGAGGCCGATGCGGATGCCGGAGTCGGCCAGCGTGCGGGTGGGCATGGGTTCAGGCGACGGCGACGACGTCGAGGATGCGCTGCACCACGCGGTCCTGGTCGACCCCCGCGGCCTCGGCCTCGAACGACAGGATGATGCGGTGGCGCAGCACGTCGAACAGCACCGCCTGGATGTCCTCGGGGCTGACGAAGTCGCGCCCGGCCAGCCAGGCGTGGGCGCGTGCGCAGCGGTCCAGGGCGATCGAGCCGCGCGGGCTGGCGCCATAGGCGATCCAGTCGGCCAGCTCGCTGTCGAACTTGGCCGGGGTGCGCGTGGCCATCACCAGTTGCACCAGGTATTCCTCCACGGCGTCGGCCATGTACAGGCCGAGGATTTCCTTGCGTGCGGCGAAGATGGCCTGCTGGCTGACCCGTCGCTCGGGTTTCACCTCGCCGCCCAGTGCTTCGCCGCGGGCCTGCAGCAGGATGCGCCGCTCGACCGCGGCGTCGGGGAAGCCGATCTTCACGTGCATAAGGAAGCGGTCGAGTTGGGCTTCGGGCAGCGGGTAGGTACCTTCCTGCTCGATCGGGTTCTGCGTGGCCATCACCAGGAACAGCGGCGACAGCTCGTAGGTGCTGCGCCCGACGCTGACCTGGCGCTCGGCCATGGCTTCGAGCAGCGCCGACTGGACCTTGGCCGGGGCGCGGTTGATTTCGTCGGCCAGCACCAGGTTGTGGAAGATCGGCCCCTGCTGGAACACGAAGCTGCCGGTTTCCGGGCGGTAGATTTCGGTGCCGGTGATGTCGGCGGGGAGCAGGTCGGGGGTGAACTGGATGCGATGGAACTCGGCTTCGATGCCCTCGGCGAGCTCTTTGATGGCCTTGGTCTTGGCCAGGCCCGGAGCCCCTTCCACCAGCATGTGGCCGTCGGCCAGCAGCACGATCAGCAGGCGCTCGACCAGTTTTTCCTGGCCGAGGATCTGGGAAGAGAGAAAGGTGCGCAGCGCGTTCAGCGCCTCACGGTGTTCCATCGTCGACGGTTCCTGGGAGTGGGCCTGGGGTGCGCTGGGGCGCGGTTGCCGGGCGGGGGGATACTTTAATCTATCCGGGGGTGCGGGGCCTAATGGGCGGGGGTAAAAATCTTGAAAAGAAAGGGGGGAGGGCGGCCGGGAACTGCGTCAGGGCTGCCGGGTGTTCGCCTTGGTTTTTGGGGTGGGGCACAGATCGAGCGCCGCCCGCGCGGCGCATCGCTGGCAAGCCAGCTCCCACATCTGTTTCGGGCCAATTAATCCTGTGAAGGTACCGCTGCACGCCTTGGCGCATGTCTCAAGTCGGGTGAGGCGCCAGTGGTGCCCACCTCAATACCGCGTCGTACCAACAAGGCGGACAGCGATGAAAACACAGGAGTGACTGGCCCGAAACAGATGTGGGAGCTGGCTTGCCAGCGATGCGCCGCGCGGGCGGCGCTCGATTTCACAGGCGCAAAAGCTCTCAAGGCGAACACTTCACCCTCCTTTCCCCAAAGTTGGAAAGCTTCTTGCAAAGCCAGCGCCAGGCGCCACCCAGGCGTCAAAGTTTTGCTTCAAGAGGACTCGCGGTGGATCGCACTCAGTTAATCAGCAACGCGCGCAACAACCTGGCCGGTCTCGGCAGGGGCAACCTCGGCGTGCCGCTGTTACTGCTGGTGATGTTGGCAATGATGATGTTGCCGATACCGCCGTTCCTGCTCGACGTGTTCTTCACCTTCAACATCGCCCTGTCGATCGTGGTCCTGCTGGTGTGCGTCTACGCCCTGCGCCCGCTCGACTTCGCCGCCTTCCCGACCATCCTGCTGGTGGCCACGCTGTTGCGCCTGGCGCTGAACGTCGCGTCCACCCGGGTGGTCATGCTGCACGGCCAGGAAGGGCATGGCGCCGCGGGCAAGGTGATCCAGGCGTTCGGTGAAGTGGTGATCGGCGGCAACTACGTCGTCGGTGCGGTGGTGTTCGCCATCCTCATGATCATCAACTTCGTGGTGGTGACCAAGGGTGCCGGGCGTATCTCCGAGGTGAGCGCGCGTTTCACCCTTGACGCCATGCCCGGCAAACAGATGGCCATCGACGCCGACCTCAATGCCGGCCTGATCGACCAGGCCCAGGCCAAGGCGCGTCGTAGCGAAGTGGCCCAGGAGGCCGAGTTCTACGGTTCGATGGACGGTGCGAGCAAGTTCGTCCGTGGCGATGCCATCGCCGGCCTGCTGATCCTGTTCATCAACCTCATCGGCGGCATGCTGATCGGCATGCTGCAGCACGGCATGACCTTCAGCGATGCCGGCAAGGTCTACGCGCTGCTGACCATCGGTGACGGTTTGGTGGCGCAATTGCCATCACTGCTGCTGTCCACCGCTGCTGCGATCATGGTGACCCGTGCTTCGGGCTCCGAGGACATGGGCAAGCTGATCAATCGGCAGATGTTCGATTCGCCCAAGGCCCTGGCGGTTTCCGGCGCGCTGATGATCGTCATGGGCCTGGTGCCGGGCATGCCGCACATGGCTTTCCTCAGCCTGGGCGGGGTGGCCGCCGGCGCGGCCTACCTGGTGTGGAAGAAGCAGCAGAAGGCCAAGGCCCTGGCCCTGGAAGAGATTCAGCGCCAGCAGGACCTGCTGCCATCGCCGCAGCGCGCCATGGACACCAAGGAACTGGGCTGGGATGACGTCACCCCCATCGACATGATCGGCCTGGAGGTGGGTTACCGCCTGATTCCGCTGGTCGATCGCAACCAGGGCGGCCAATTGCTGGCGCGGATCAAGGGCGTGCGCAAGAAGCTGTCCCAGGACCTGGGCTTCCTCATGCCCACCGTGCACATTCGCGACAACCTCGACCTGCAGCCCAGTGCCTATCGCCTGACGCTGATGGGGGTGATCCTGGCAGAGGCCGAGATCTACCCGGACCGTGAGTTGGCAATCAACCCTGGCCAGGTGTTCGGCACGCTCAACGGCATCGCCTCGCGCGACCCGGCGTTCGGCCTGGAGGCGGTGTGGATCGATGTGGGCCAGCGCGCCCAGGCGCAGTCGCTGGGCTACACGGTGGTGGATGCCAGTACCGTGGTCGCCACCCACCTCAACCAGATCCTGCAGAAGCACTGCCATGAGCTGATCGGCCATGAAGAGGTCCAGCAGTTGCTGCAGGTGCTGGCCAAGGCGTCGCCGAAACTGGCCGAAGAGCTGGTGCCGGGTGTCATTTCCTTGTCGGGTTTGCTCAAGGTTCTGCAAGCGTTGCTTTCCGAGCAGGTGCCGGTGCGCGACATCCGCAGCATTGCCGAAGCCATCGCCAACAACGCGGTGAAGAGTCAAGATACCGCCGCGCTGGTGGCGGTGGTGCGGGTCGGGTTGTCCCGCGCTATCGTTCAAAGCATTGTCGGCGTTGAGTCCGAGCTGCCTGTGATCACCCTGGAGCCAAGGTTGGAACAGATCTTGCTCAATAGTTTGCAAAGGGCCGGGCAAGGTCAGGAAGACGGTGTTCTTCTTGAACCAAGCATGGCCGAAAAGCTTCAGCGCTCGTTGATCGAGGCGGCCCAGCGTCAGGAAATGCAGGGCCAGCCGGCCATCCTCCTGGTGGCGGGCCCGATTCGCGCCATGCTGTCGCGTTTTGGTCGCCTGGCTGTACCGAATTTGCATGTTTTGGCGTATCAGGAAATACCTGACAACAAGCAAGTCACCATTGTTGCCACCGTGGGCCCCAACGGCTGAGGTAGTGGGTTATGCAAGTTAAGCGTTTTTTCGCCGCCGATATGCGTCAGGCCATGAAGCTGGTTCGTGATGAGCTTGGCTCCGATGCCGCCATCATCGGCAACCGGCGCATCGCTGGCGGTGTCGAGTTGACGGCCGCGCTGGACTACAAGCTGTCCGCCCTGGCCCCACGGGTGCCCAATGCCGAGCTCGAGGACGAGTTGCGCAAGACCCAGTCGCGCATCGTCACCGCCCAGGCTGAAATCAGCGGGCGCAACGAAATCGGCGAGGGCAACCGGCAGTTGTTCGCCGGCCAGTCGCTGACCGCCTCCGAACCGTTGGTCGAGCCGCATGTCGACGCGCCGGCGGCGCCTGCTGCACCGGCTGCCGCGCCGGTCGACCCGCGCCTGTTCGACGCCATGCGCTCAGAGCTCACCGGCCTGCGCGAGCTGCTCGAAGTGCAGCTCGGTTCGCTGGCCTGGAGCCAGCTGCAAGGCAACAAGCCACAGCAGGCCAACCTCTGGCGCCGCCTGCAGCGCCTGGGCTTGTCGGGCGGGCTGGCCCGCGAACTGCTGGAGCTGACCGCCGAAATCGAAGAGCCACGCCACGCCTGGCGCATGGTCCTGGCGCACCTGGCGCGGATGATCGACGTGCCCGAGGTCGAGCCGATCGAGGAGGGCGGGGTGATCGCCATGGTCGGCCCGGCCGGCATGGGCAAGACCACTACCCTGGCGAAACTGGCCGCGCGCTATGTGCTCAAGTACGGCGCGAGCAATATCGCCCTGGTGAGCATGGACAGCTTCCGCATCGGCGCCCAGGAACAGCTGAAAACCCTGGGGCGCATCCTCAACGTGCCGGTTACCTATGTCGACCCGGGCGAGTCCCTGGCCCAGGCGCTCGAGCCGCTGCTGCGCAAGCGCGTGGTGCTGATCGATACCGCCGGCCTGCAGGCCAGCGACCCGGCGCTGCGCATGCAGCTGGAGACGCTGGCCGGGCGTGGCATCGCCTCGAAGAACTATCTGGTACTGGCCACCACCAGCCAGAAACAGGTGCTCACCGCCGCCTACCACAGCTACAAGCGCTGCGGCCTGGCCGGTTGCATCCTGACCAAGCTCGATGAAACTGCCTGCCTCGGTGAAGTGCTGAGCCTGGCCATCGGTCACGAATTGCCGATTGCCTACCTGACCGACGGGCCACGCATTCCGGATGATCTGCAATTGCCGCGCAAACACCAGTTGGTGAGCCGCGCGGTGAGCGTACAGATGCAGGACGAGCCCAGCGAAGAGGCCATGGCCGACATGTTCGCTGATCTCTACCACAACCCCGGCAAGCGGGCGGGGTGAAGGTGAACACTGTGCAAAGTACCTACATCATGGGGTTGCCCGGCCTGGCCGCGGCGCTGAGCATCAAGCCCCTCATGTGGCCTGGGTCCAAGCAAGACAAGGTAAACAACAGACATGGGTAGCATGCATCCCGTACAGGTCATCGCCGTCACTGGTGGCAAAGGTGGCGTCGGCAAGACCAACGTTTCAGTGAACCTGTCCCTGGCGCTGGCTGAACTCGGCCGCCGGGTCATGCTGCTCGACGCCGACCTGGGCCTGGCCAATGTCGACGTGCTGCTGGGCCTGACACCCAAGCGCACCCTGGCCGACGTCATCGAGGGCCGTTGCGAGCTGCGCGACGTGCTGCTGCAGGGCCCGGGCGGGGTACGCATCGTGCCGGCCGCCTCGGGCACCCAGAGCATGGTGCACCTGGCGCCGGCCCAGCACGCCGGCCTGATCCAAGCGTTCAGCGAAATCGGCGACAACCTCGATGTGCTGGTGATCGACACCGCCGCCGGTATCGGCGAGTCGGTGGTCAGCTTCGTGCGAGCGGCGCAAGAGGTGTTGCTGGTGGTCTGCGACGAGCCCACCTCGATCACCGATGCCTACGCCCTGATCAAGCTGCTCAACCGCGACTACGGCATGAATCGTTTCCGCGTGCTGGCCAACATGGCGCAGAGCCCGCAGGAAGGGCGCAACCTGTTCGCCAAATTGACCAAGGTCACGGATCGCTTCCTCGACGTCGCCCTACAATACGTCGGCGCCGTGCCTTACGACGAATGTGTGCGCAAGGCGGTGCAGAAGCAGCGGGCGGTCTACGAGGCCTTCCCACGGTCCAAGTGTGCGTTGGCCTTCAAGGCCATCGCGCAGAAGGTCGACAGCTGGCCGCTGCCAGCCAACCCGCGCGGGCACCTGGAGTTTTTCGTCGAGCGTCTGGTGCAGCCCACCAGCGCGGGGCCAGTGCTATGAGTGCGAGCGGCTTCAAGATGTACAGCAAGGCGTCGAAGGACGCCCAGTACGAGCTGGTCGAGCGCTACGCGCCGCTGGTCAAGCGCATCGCCTACCACCTGCTGGCGCGCCTGCCGGCCAACGTGCAGGTCGAGGACCTGATCCAGGCCGGCATGATCGGTCTGCTGGAGGTCGCCAACAAGTACGACGCCAGCAAGGGCGCCAGCTTCGAGACTTACGCCGGCATCCGCATCCGCGGCGCCATGCTCGACGAGGTGCGCAAGGGCGATTGGGCACCACGTTCGGTGCACCGCAATACGCGCATGGTCAGTGACGCAATGCGCTCGGTTGAAGCAAGAACTGGGCGCGACGCTAAAGATCACGAGGTTGCTGCCGAACTCCAATTGAGTCTCGATGATTACTACGGGATTTTGAACGACACCTTGGGCAGCCGCCTGTTCAGTTTTGACGACCTGTTGCAGGACGGTGAACACGAAGGTTTGCACGAGGACGGGGCCAGCGGCCAGCTGGAGCCATCGCGTGACCTGGAAGACGAGCGCTTCCAGCGCGCCCTGGCCGAGGCGATCGCCAACCTGCCGGAGCGTGAGCGCCTGGTGCTCGCGCTGTACTACGACGAAGAGCTGAACCTCAAGGAAATCGGTGAGGTACTGGGGGTCAGCGAATCACGTGTCAGCCAGTTGCATAGCCAGTGCGCGGCGCGTTTGCGCGGCCGCCTGGGGGAATGGCGGGCACGCTGAGCCCGGGTTCGATGCAGTCGTTTTTTGCTCTACCGAATTGATTGACTGCGCGCTCGGCGCCGAGCGCGTTTAAGACTGCTTGGAGGTCTACTTGAACAAAGACATGAAAATCCTCATCGTTGACGACTTTTCGACGATGCGGCGGATCATCAAGAACCTGTTGCGTGATCTGGGGTTCACCAATACCTCGGAAGCTGACGACGGCAACACCGCGTTGCCGATGCTGGAAAGCGGCCACTTCGATTTCCTGGTGACCGACTGGAACATGCCGGGCATGTCCGGTATCGAACTGCTGCGCAAAGTCCGCGCTGACGAGCGTCTGAAGCACCTGCCGGTGCTGATGGTGACCGCCGAAGCCAAGCGTGAGCAAATCATCGAAGCGGCCCAGGCCGGGGTAAACGGCTATGTGGTCAAGCCTTTCACCGCCCAGGTGCTCAAAGAAAAGATCGAGAAGATCTTCGAACGCGTCAACGGCTGAGTCACCTCAGGGGGCGCCATGGAGTCAACCAACAACTCGCTGGGTGAGTTCGAATCAACCCTGAAAAAACATGCCCAGGAACTGGTCGAGAGCCTCGAGCGCGGTCGGTTCGGCGATGCGGTGCAGCTGATTCATCAGCTCAACCAGACGCGCGACCGGGGCTTGTATCAGGAAGTCGGCAAACTCACCCGTGAACTGCACAGTGCGATCGTCAGTTTCCAGATCGATCCGGCGATGCCGCAGGCCGAGGAGGTCTCGCAGATCACCGATGCCACCGAGCGCCTTTCCTACGTGGTGCGCCTTACCGAAGGCGCGGCCAACCGCACCATGGACCTGGTGGAGGAGAGCACGCCGGTGCTCAACACCCTGGCCAGCGAAGCGCAGGATCTGTCCGCCGATTGGCAGCGCTTCATGCGCCGCGAAGTGGCGGCGCCGGAATTCCGCGAGCTGGTCAAACGTGTCGACAGTTTCCTGACGCACAGTGCCGAAGGTAACCGCAAGGTCGCCGGGCACCTCAACGATATCTTGCTGGCTCAGGACTATCAGGACCTGACCGGCCAGGTGATCAAGCGGGTTACCGCCCTGGTCACCGAAGTAGAAAGCAATCTGCTCAAGCTCGTGCTGATGGCCAGCCAGGTCGACCGCTTCGCCGGTATCGAACATGACCACCAGCAGCTGCGCGCTGAAAAAGATGAAGAAAAACATCCGACTCGGGGTGAAGGTCCGCAGATTCATGCCGATAAGCGTGAAGACGTCGTGTCCGGTCAGGACGATGTCGATGATCTGCTGTCCAGCCTGGGTTTTTAAGGAGCACGTTTAATGAGCTTCGGCGCCGATGAAGAAATCCTCCAGGATTTCCTGGTAGAGGCCGGCGAAATCCTCGAGTTGTTGTCCGAGCAACTGGTCGAGCTGGAAAGCCGGCCCGATGATGCGGACCTGCTCAATGCGATTTTCCGCGGTTTCCACACTGTAAAAGGGGGCGCCGGCTTCCTTCAGCTCAACGAACTGGTGGAGTGCTGCCACATCGCCGAAAACGTGTTCGACATCCTGCGCAAAGGTGAGCGCCGGGTCGACGCGGAACTGATGGACGTGGTGCTCGAAGCGCTCGACACGGTCAACAGCATGTTCGGCCAGGTGCGTGAGCGTACCGATGTCACCCCGGCCACCCCGGAGCTGCTGGCGGCGCTGTCGCGCCTGGCCGAACCGGGTACCGCCCAGGCACCCGCCGCCGTGGTCGAAGCCGAGCCTGTGGTCGAGGCCAGCGCCGAGCCGGACATCACCGACACCGAGTTCGAGCAACTGCTCAATTCGCTCGATGCGGTCAAGGCCGAGGCCGAGCAGCATGAGCAGATGCAAGGCGAGGCGCCGGTCACCGGCGGTGACGAGATCACCGATGCCGAGTTCGAAAACCTGCTCGACCAGTTGCACGGCAAAGGCCAGTTTTCGACCGAAGTGGCGGCCAGCGAAGCGGCAACCGCCGCTCCCGCTGCAGCCAGCGACGAGATTACCGACGACGAGTTCGAGTCGTTGCTCGACCAGTTGCACGGCAAGGGCACCTTCGCCGTCGATGCACTGCAGGGCGCTGCCGCGCCGGCTGCAAGTGCCGCGCCTGCTGCTGCGGGCGATGACATCAGCGAGCATGAATTCGAAGCGCTGCTGGACCAGCTGCATGGCAAGGGCAAGTTCTCTGGCGATGCGGCGGTTGCCGAAGCGCCCGCTGCCGCCGTGGCGGCCGCGCCCAAGGCAGAAGCAAAGCCTGTGGCCAAGCCTGCACCTGCGCCAGCTGCCGCCCCGGCCCCGGCTGCGGCTGCCAAGCCGGCCGCTGCGGCTCCCGCCCGTGCCCCGGCACCGGCTGCCGAGAAGCACGGCGCCAGCGAAGCGGAAACCACGGTGCGGGTCGACACTGCGCGCCTGGACGAGATCATGAACATGGTCGGCGAACTGGTGCTGGTGCGTAACCGCCTGGTGCGCCTGGGCCTGAACAGCGGCGACGAGGCCATGTCCAAGGCCGTGTCCAACCTCGACGTGGTCACCGCCGACCTGCAGACCGCGGTCATGAAGACCCGCATGCAGCCGATCAAGAAGGTCTTCGGTCGCTTCCCGCGCCTGGTTCGTGACCTGGCGCGCCAGCTCAAGAAAGAGATCAACCTGGAGCTGGTCGGTGAAGAGACCGACCTCGACAAGAACCTCGTCGAGGCCCTGGCCGACCCGTTGGTGCACTTGGTGCGCAACGCCGTCGACCATGGTGTCGAGATGCCCGACGAGCGCGAAGCTTCGGGCAAGGCCCGTACCGGCCGTGTGGTGCTGTCGGCGGAACAGGAAGGCGACCACATCCTGTTGTCGATCTCCGACGACGGCAAGGGCATGGACCCGAGCGTGCTGCGTGCCAAGGCCGTCGAAAAGGGCCTGATGGACAAGGACGCCGCCGACCGCCTGAGCGAGTCGGACTGCTACAACCTGATCTTCGCCCCGGGCTTCTCGACCAAGACCGAGATCTCCGACGTGTCCGGCCGCGGTGTCGGCATGGACGTGGTGAAGACCAAGATTTCCCAGCTCAACGGCTCGATCAACATCTTCTCGGCCAAGGGCCAGGGCTCGAAGATCGTCATCAAGGTGCCGCTGACCTTGGCGATCATGCCGACCTTGATGGTGATGCTGGCCAACCAGGCGTTCGCCTTCCCGCTGGTCAACGTCAACGAGATCTTCCACCTCGACCTGTCGCGCACCAACGTGGTCGACGGCCAGGAAGTGGTGATCGTCCGCGACAAGGCACTGCCGCTGTTCTACCTCAAGCGCTGGCTGGTCCAGGACCAGGCGCACGAGGAGCAGCACGAAGGCCACGTGGTGATTCTGTCGGTGGGCACCCAGCGCATCGGCTTCGTGGTCGACCAGCTGGTGGGGCAGGAAGAAGTGGTGATCAAGCCGCTGGGCAAGATGCTGCAGGGTACCCCGGGCATGTCCGGCGCCACCATCACCGGTGACGGCCGTATCGCGTTGATCCTCGACGTTCCGAGCATGCTCAAGCGTTACGCCGCCCGGCGTATTTGATTTCGGTGGCGCGCCCTGGCGGGTGCGCCACCTAATGGAGTGTTTATGGCAGTCAAGGTCCTGGTGGTGGATGATTCCGGTTTCTTCCGCCGCCGTGTCTCGGAAATTCTCTCGGCCGACCCGACGATCCAGGTCGTGGGCACCGCGACCAATGGCAAGGAAGCTATCGACCAGGCGCTGTCGCTCAAGCCCGATGTCATCACCATGGACTACGAAATGCCCATGATGGACGGCATCACTGCGGTGCGGCACATCATGCAGCGCTGCCCGACGCCGGTGTTGATGTTCTCCTCGCTGACCCATGAAGGCGCCCGCGTTACGCTGGATGCGCTGGATGCCGGTGCAGTGGACTACCTGCCGAAGAATTTCGAGGACATTTCGCGCAACCCGCAGAAGGTCCAGCAAATGCTGTGCGAGAAGGTTCACACCCTTGCGCGCAGCAACCGCCGTTTCGGCGCCTATTCCAGCCCGGCGCCGGCCGCAGCGCCTGCACCGGCCAGCAGCCACGCTCCGGCCAGCAGCTTTGCCGGCAGCGCGCCTGCCCGCCCGGCCGCGCCGGTGCGCACCGCCGCGCCTGCGGCTGCGCATTCGCCAGCACCCAAGCGCAAGCCTTACAAGCTGGTGGCCATCGGCACCTCCACCGGCGGCCCGGTCGCCCTGCAGCGTGTGCTCACCCAGTTGCCTGCCAGCTTCCCGGCACCGATCGTGCTGATCCAGCACATGCCGGCGGCCTTTACCAAGGCCTTCGCCGAGCGCCTGGACAAGCTGTGCAAGATCAGCGTCAAGGAAGCCGAGGACGGCGACGTGCTGCGCCCGGGCCTGGCCCTGTTGGCGCCTGGCGGCAAGCAGATGATGGTCGACGGCCGTGGCACGGTGAAAATCCTGCCGGGCGACGAGCGCCTGAACTACAAGCCATGTGTCGACATCACCTTCGGCTCCGCCGCCAAGTCCTATGGCGACAAGGTGCTGTCGGTGGTGCTCACCGGCATGGGCGCCGATGGCCGCGAAGGTGCGCGCCTGCTCAAGCAGGGCGGCAGCACCGTGTGGGCGCAGGATGAGGCCAGTTGCGTGATCTATGGCATGCCCATGGCGATCGTCAAGGCCAACCTCGCCGACGCGGTGTACAGCCTGGACGAAATCGGCAAGCACCTGGTCGAGGCGTGCGTCTGATGGATGTCTTGAGCCTGATCGGCCTGATCCTCGCTTTCGTCGCCATCGTTGGCGGTAACTTCCTCGAGGGTGGGCATGTCGGTGCGTTGCTCAACGGCCCGGCGGCGCTGATCGTGCTGGGCGGCACCCTGGCGGCGGCGTTGCTGCAGTCGCCGCTGTCGTCGTTCAAACGGGCGCTGCAGATCGTCCGCTGGATCTTCTTCCCGCCACGGGTGGACCTGGCCGGCGGTATCGACCGTGTCGTCAACTGGAGCCTGACCGCGCGCAAGGAAGGCCTGCTGGGCCTGGAAGGCGTGGCTGATGCCGAACCCGACCCCTATGCGCGCAAGGGCTTGCAACTGCTGGTCGACGGCGCCGAGCCGGAAGCCATTCGCGGCGTCCTCGAGGTGGACTTCCTGACCCAGGAGGCCCGCGACATCCAGGCGGCCAAGGTGTTCGAGAGCATGGGCGGCTATGCGCCGACCATCGGTATCATCGGTGCGGTGATGGGCTTGATCCACGTGATGGGCAACCTCGCCGACCCTTCGCAACTGGGTAACGGCATTGCCGTGGCGTTCGTCGCCACCATTTACGGTGTTGCCAGTGCCAACCTGATCCTGCTGCCGATCGCCAACAAGCTCAAGGCCGTCACCCTGCGCCAGTCGCGTTACCGCGAGATGCTGCTCGAGGGCCTGCTGTCGATCGCCGAAGGTGAGAACCCGCGTTCGATCGAGCTCAAGCTGCAAGGCTTCATGGAGTAACCCATGGCCCGTCGTCGTCATACCGAGGAACATGAAAACCACGAGCGCTGGCTGGTGTCGTACGCCGACTTCATCACCTTGCTGTTCGCCTTCTTCGTGGTCATGTACTCGATTTCCTCGATCAACGAGGGCAAGTACAAGCAGATCTCGCAGGCGCTGATCGGGGTGTTCAACGACCCCGAGCGCAGCATGAAGCCGATCCCCATCGGTGACGAGCGCCCGCTCACGGTCAAGCCGGCCGAGCCGCTGGTCAAGGACAGCGAGCAGACCGACGCCGGCCTTGCCCAGGCCAGTGTCGATCCGCTCAAGAGCATTGCCGACGATGTGCGCGATGCGTTCGGCGACCTGATCAAGTCCGACCAGATGACCGTGCGCGGCAACGAGCTGTGGATCGAGATCGAGCTCAACTCCTCGCTGCTGTTCGGCAGCGGTGACGCCATGCCCAGCGATGTTGCGTTTTCGATCATCGAAAAGGTGGCGAAGATCCTCAAGCCGTTCGCCAACCCGGTGCACGTCGAAGGCTTTACCGACAACCTGCCGATCCGCACGGCGCAGTACCCGACCAACTGGGAGCTGTCTTCGGCGCGTGCGGCGAGCATCGTTCGCCTGCTGGCGATGGAAGGCGTCAACCCGGCGCGCATGGCCTCGGTGGGCTACGGCGAGTACCAGCCGGTGGCCGGCAACGACACCGCCGAAGGGCGCGCGCGCAACCGTAGGGTGGTGCTGGTGATTTCCCGCAACCTCGAGGTGCGTCGCAGCCTGACCGGTAGCGGCAGTGCCAACGCCACGCCGGATGCGGCCTTGCGCCGGGCTGGCACACAAAGTGCACCAGCCTCGCCAGCATCGGTGGCGGGGCAGTAACTCGTCAATTCTCTGTCACCGCAAGCCGGTGATCGCCGGCATCAACGAGTCAAGAGTTGTCCTATGAGAGTCTGGGCAGTAGCCAATCAAAAGGGTGGCGTTGGCAAGACCACCACCACCATCGCCCTGGCCGGCCTGCTGGCCGAGGCGGGCAAGCGCGTGGTCGTTGTCGACCTCGACCCGCACGGCTCGATGACCAGCTATTTCGGGCACAACCCCGACGCGCTCGAGCACAGCTGCTACGATCTGTTCCTGCATAAAGGCACGGTACCCGAAGGGCTGCCGGGCCAGTTGCTGCTGCCCACCAGCGACGAGCGTATTTCGCTGCTGCCGTCGAGCACCGCACTGGCGGTGCTGGAGCGCCAGTCGCCGGGGCAGAGTGGCCTGGGCCTGGTGATCGCCAAGAGTCTGGCGCAGCTGTGGCAAGACTTCGACTTTGCCCTGATCGACAGCCCGCCGCTGCTCGGCGTGCTGATGGTCAATGCCCTGGCCGCCTGCCAGCAACTGGTGATCCCGGTGCAGACCGAGTTCCTTGCCGTCAAGGGCTTGGAGCGCATGGTCGGGACCCTGGCCATGGTCAACCGTTCGCGCAAGCAGGCACTGCCCTACCAGATCGTCCCAACCCTGTTCGACCGCCGCACCCAGGCATCGCTGGGCACCTTGAAAGTGCTGCGCGACACCTATGGCGAGCAGGTCTGGCAGGGCTACATCCCGGTTGACACGCGCCTGCGCGATGCCAGCCGCAATGGTGTCACGCCCTCGCAGTTCGACGGCAAAAGCCGTGGCGTCATTGCCTACCGGGCGCTGCTCAAGCACCTGCTTACTTACCGCTCCGCGCTGCAGGTGGCCTGATGAACCAAGCCCGGCATATTGCCAGCAAACCGCAAATGGCCCTGCAGTCGTACCTTGATGGCCTGCTGCAGGAAGCCACCGAGTCGTTCGAGCTGCCGGAACCTGCGCCTGTCGCGCAACCTGCCAGCCAGGCGCCCAGTGACGAATTCGAAGCGGCTGTTCGCGAAGAACAGGCCGCTGACGCCCGCCGCCAGGCCGAGCCGGCACCTGCAGTGACGCGGCCTTTTGCCGAGCCGCAGGCCAAGGTGCTGCCGACCGTTCTGCCGCTGGCCCAGCCAGTGGTCAGCGTGGTCGAGCAGCCAGTGCTGGCCGAAGCCAGCATCCCGCTGCAGGCCGAGGCCCAGCTCGCCGAGCCGGTCGCACCCTTGGTCGAGGTGCACCTGCCAGCACCTGCCGCGCCTGTGCCACCGGCCACGGTCGATGGCCGCCCGGCCTGGGCGGCCGAACCCTTCGAATGCCTGCTGTTCGACGTCGCCGGCCTTACCCTGGCGGTGCCGCTGGTATGCCTGGGCTCGATCTACTCGCTGGCCGGTCAGGAGCTGACGCCGCTGTTCGGCCAGCCGGACTGGTTCCTCGGCATCCTCAGCTGCCAGGCGGGCAACCTGAAGGTCCTCGATACCGCGCGTTGGGTCATGCCCGACCGCTACCGCGAGGACTTCCGTCAGGGCCTGCAGTACGTGATTTCGGTGCAGGGCTACGAATGGGGGCTGGCGGTACACCAGGTCAGCCGTTCGCTGCGCCTGGACCCGAACGAGATCAAGTGGCGCAGCCAGCGCGGCCAGCGCCCGTGGCTGGCCGGCACGGTGATCGAACACATGTGCGCGCTGCTCGACGTCGCCGAGCTGGCCGAGCTGATCGCCAGTGGCGCGGTCAAGCAGATGAATACCAAACACAACTGAATCAACGCCGCTACTGCCGCGGCTATACAGAGCACACCGCCGAAGGCGGATTGAGAGGGCTAGGGGAATGAAGAAGTCGTCTGCACAAGGTTCCGAAGATCCGATCCTGCAATGGGTTACTTTCCGTCTGGACAATGAGTCCTACGGCATCAACGTCATGCAGGTCCAGGAAGTGCTGCGCTACACCGAGATCGCTCCGGTGCCGGGCGCACCCAGCTACGTGCTGGGCATCATCAACCTGCGCGGCAACGTGGTGACGGTGATCGACACCCGCCAGCGCTTCGGCCTGATGCCTTCGGACATCACCGACAATACCCGCATCGTCATCATCGAGGCGGACAAGCAGGTGGTCGGCATCCTCGTCGACAGCGTCGCTGAAGTGGTGTACCTGCGTCAGTCGGAAATCGAGACCGCGCCGAACGTCGGCAACGAAGAATCGGCCAAGTTCATCCAGGGCGTCTGCAACAAGAACGGCGAGCTGCTGATCCTGGTCGAGCTGGACAAGATGATGACCGAGGAAGAGTGGTCCGAGCTGGAGAGCATCTGAGTTGATTTTCGAGGCTGCTGTCATCCTCCTGGCGCTGCTGTGGGCGCTGAGCCTGTGGTTCTTCCTCAATTACAGCAAGCGCCAGCGCGAGCTGGCGGCACAGCAGGCCCAGGGCGATGCGCTGCGTGACCAGCGCATCAAGGACCTGGGCAAGCGCCTGGACGATTACCAGAACGGCACCGTGCGCATGGGCGAGGCCATTCACGAACTGCGCGCGGTGGTCGCGCCGTTGCCGGAGAAGCTCCAGCAACTGGAACAACGCGACCCCAACAGTGTCACCTTCACTCAGGCCGCCAAGCTGGTGGGTATGGGGGCCAGTGTCGAGGAACTGACGCAAACCTGCGGCCTGACCCAGGCCGAGGCCGAGCTGATGCGCAAGCTGCACCACGGCGAATGATCCACGGCAGGTCGCTATCGGGGGCGCGAAGCGGCCCCGATTGGCTTGAGTGACATCAGGTGGTGGCCCAGGAATGGCTGCCGCCGATCCTGACGATGCGGCCCAGTGGCAGCCACTGGCGCTGCAGTTGGTTGAAGCGCTGCACGTCGACGAAGTGCCCTGCGTTAACCCGGGGCATGGCATACAGGTTGGTGACCTGACGCAGCGTGGCCTGCAGCGGCAGGTGCCGGTCGATCACGCTGGTGAGCATGGCCGGGCCTGTCAGCCTGTTCAGTTTCTCCGCGTATTCATAGGCTGCCTGCGGGTCGAGCTGGGGATCAGGTCGGCTGTCATAGAAGCCTGGCTCGGCGGCAAATCGTGTACGCATTTCCTCCGAGATTGTCTCGAGCAGCGGGTTGCCCGGGTGGCTGCCGATCGGCGTGGTGTTGTACTGCAGGTGCATGCCGAGCTTTTCGTTGGACACCGGCGGGTAGAGCACCAGGCCGTCGCCGGGGGCGAGCAGCTCGACCGTATCGATGGCCTCGCCCGGCTCGCCCCTTGGCTGGCCATTGATCATCAGCGGCCTACCGGGTGCGCGCAGGGTGTCGTCCACGTCCAGGTACAGGCCGCCCTCGTGGTTGAGCAACGGGTAACGCAGCACATCGGAGGCCGACGAGAAGTTGGTGGCCACGCCGCCATTGCCGTCGATGGCTGCCTGATATTGGGCGAAGTAGGGGCTGCTCTGGAAGCTGGCGTAGAACGGGTGTTCCTCCAAGGTTACGACCTGTAGGGTCGGCGCATGCTCGGCGAGCAGACGCAGGTTCTGGCGATATGCCTCGGGGGTCGCGTTCGACAGGAACAGCCGGTAGGCATACTGGCTTTCACTCAGTCGTCGGGCGTTGTTGCCCAGGTTCTCCAACAGTGCCCTGCTGATCACCTTGTCACCGACTCAGATGCTCGATACCTGCTTGGGAATCGGCTGCAGGGCCGTGGAGTCGATGGTGGGGTACTCGATCGGCAGGCGCAGGTTGATGCCCAGCGCTCGCAAGGAGCGCGTGCGCATGTCCTGGGTGACCGGGCGGGTGCGCACATCGATTTCAATCAGACGATTGGCCGCAGGATCCGGTACATGGAAGGTCGGGTCCACATGGTTGAGTTCGTCCTCCCGGATGAACGCATCGAATTCCACGTCGTAGATCATTTCGGTGACATAGCCGTCGACCGTCGCGTACAGGCTGTCGGGCGTGCCGTCGTAGCGCGGTATGCGACTGACCCTGCTGCTGACCAGCGGATCGGCGTCGGTCAGTGGGGCGATCGGCACGGGGCTGTGAAAGTACTCGGCTATCGCCTCAGGAAAGTGCGGCGGCGTGACCGGCCCCATGGGATAGCCCAGCTGGCCGTTGACCCTGCTGGGCATGACGAAGCGTTCGTCCTTGAAACTCAGCAGCAAGGGTGATTCCTGGGCGAGCTGGTGCAACAGCGGTGCGGCGTTGAGCAGGCCGAAGGCGGCCCCTTGCACGCCCTCGGCCTGTTGCGCCTGGTTCTTGCCGTGAATGGCCTGATCCAGCCCGAGGCCGAATTGCGCCATGCCGCCGATGGCGAACAGCGGGGCCAGTTCCGGTACCACCAGCGCCAGTGGCGCCAGGTAGTCGAGCGCCGACTTCAGGTAGCCGCGCCAGCGCGCCTTGAGCACTTCGCTTTGATCGGTGACGATGAAGTCCGCGTCCTGGTAGCTGCGGCGTTTGTGACGCTTGGCCAGCGCGAGGAACAGATCGCCATCGATGGCAGGGCTGTAGGTCTCGGCCTTGTAATTCACATAATCGCGCGGCGACCAATGCCCTTCGGTGGTGAAGCCTGGGCGCTGAGGGTTCAGGTCGTTGCTGCGCGGGTATACCGCCAGGCCATCGAGTGCGGTTGCCAGGCCGCTGTAGCTCAGGCCGTCCGGCGTATCGGCCTGGGCGAAGTGCTCCATCAGCGCCTGGCGTTTTTGCAGGTCCTTGCACTGCTGCGCGAACCAGTCCTTGAGCAGCCCTTCGCTGGCGAACTCATGCAGGGGCGAGGCGTTGCCGGGTATGTAGAGCAAGGTCAGGCCGCTGCTCTTGTCCTTGAAACAGAGCAGGTCGGTCGCGGTATAGCCATACACGTTCAGCGGGCGGACCTGGACGCTGGGAGGGCGGGTGGTCACCCCAGCAGCCTGCCAGGCGAGGCGTACGCCGGCGCGGCTGAGGCTGCCTTCCTCTGCCTGCTTGTTGCAGGCGGCGAGGAAGTTGATCTGCGCGCTGACGCGGTAGCTGTCCAGGTGGTTGGACCAGTAGCTGTCCAGCAAGGCCTTGTAGCGGGTATGAAAATCCAGGTTCCAGATGAACCGCTGCAGGTCTTCGGCCGGCACATCGATATGGGTCTTGTGGCTGTATTCCTGGGGCTGCGAACGTCGGAACAGGCCGTTGTAGACTTCGTAGGCCGCGCCATTGCTGTACCACTCGCGCTCACGCAATTTTTCGACCAGGCGAATCTTGCCGGGAAAATGCCCGGCCCAGGGTTCGCCGAACAGTCCGCCAACCAGGTTGTTGTTGGATTCGCCTTGCCAGTTCGACAGCATGGCCTGCGTCAGGCTCTGCTTCTGCACGACGATACCCTCCCAGCTGGCGTTGCTGCCTGACTGGTAGTGCAGGGTCACCACATCGACCTGGTCGGGGTCCAGAATCAGCTGGTGCTGGGCCGCCCAGGCCTTTATGGCATCGGCAGCGATGCGGTCGGGGCGAGGAAAGTGGCGCAGATGGTCGCGGACGTACTGCACACCCGCGTTGTTGACGATGGGAGTATTCAAGGTAGTGCACCTTAGCCGTTGATGGGCTGGCGAAGGTGGCAGGCGCCGGTCGTGCGCGGGCCCTACATAGTTATCGTCGCGGTTCGGGCAGGGCGAGAGTGGACGGGGTGATGTCCCGTTCGCCCGGCGGCGTGTCGTCGAAGCCGGCCGGCACTTTGCCGCGCAGCTGCCAGGCAAAGGCGATGATCTCGGCGATGGTCAGGTACAGCGCTTCGGGGATCTGCTCGCCCAGTTCCAGGCGCGCCAGCAGGCGTACCAGCTCGGCATTCTCGTAGATCGGCACTTCATGCTCGCGGGCAAGCGCGAGGATGGCTTCGGCCAGTTCGTCGTCGCCCTTGGCACTCAGGGTGGGGGCCTGCTGGCCGTCGTAGCTCAGGGCAATGGCCTGGCGTGGTTGCGGCTGCTTCATGCGTTCTCGTCCACCCAACGTTGTTCCAGGCGTGTGCGTGGGCCTTGCGGCGGCGTGCCGGGGTGGCATTCCAGGTCGCCGACATCCAGGCCGCGGGCCAGCAGCCGTTCGCGCAGGGCGCCGAGCTGGCTGTCGATCAGCCGTGCCGTGCGCTCCTGCTCGGCCCAGAGCTGGCCCGACAGGCGCCCCTGGGACAGTTGAGCCTGGACTTGCAAGGGGCCAAGGGGGGCCAGATCGAAGGCCAGATCGATGCGCCATAGTGCGGCCAGTGGATCACGCTGTTCGTGCTGCTCGCGTTCCCGGTCGGCATGCTGCTGCGGGGTTTCCTCGCGTTGCAGCTTGACCTGCAGGGGGATGAATTCCTGGCCGTGGCGGATGGGGATTTCAGTCTGCCAGGTGGTCTGCTGGTTGCCGTTTTCCAGTTGGCCGGATTGCTGCAGGCTGGACAGCGCATGGCTTTGCAGGCGCGAAACGGCGCCGGCGGCCAGGCGCAGCAGTTGCTGCAGATCGCCTTCCTGCTCCAGCTTCTGCAGCAGGCGTGTGGGCAGCGGGAAGGGCCCCGACTGTGGGCGTGGGCTGACCTGGCCGAGCATGCCCAGTGCGCTGCGGGCAAAGCCAGGCAGGGCCTGGGCCAGGGAGGTGCTGGTCAGCATCGGGCTGAGTGTCGAGCTGGCCGCTGGCGGCGGCAACTGGGCGATCAGGCGCACCAGCTGTGCCTTGAGGTCGGGTGCCACGCCGCTGGCAAGCCCGCCGAGCAGCTTGGTCTCCAGGAACGCGCCGCTGTTGCTGAGCGCCTGGGCGAGGTTCTTCGGCTCGCTCAGTTGGCGGGCGTCCGGCAGGCTGGCCAGCAGGCGCTCGGCGCTGGCGCGCAGCTCGACACCGGCGTCTGGCGAGCGGGCGATCTGCTGCAGGCCGCTGAGCAGCCCCGGCAGTGACGCCTGCTGCCCTTGCTGGGTGACCAGGTGCTGGGCGATCGCCATTTGATCCTGGCGGCCACTGAGGGGCACAAAACGCAGCGACTGGTCGCCTTGCACCTGGGCGCTGAGCAGGCTGCCGACCGGTAATGGGCGCGGGCTGTCGATGGTCAGGGTGGCTCCGGCCTGGCTGCTGTTGAGCAGGCTCACCAGCGAACGGAAGCTGGCTACTTCTCCGGGGGGGTGCGGCAAGGCCTGGCTGGTCAGCACTTTGCCTTGCAGCAAGGTGCCGACCGGCACCTGGCGGGTGTCGATGCGGGTGAGGGTGGCGATATTGCTGGCGTTGGCTTGCTGCACCAGCACCGCCAGGCGGTTGCTGTCGGTTTGGCTGACGGTGATCAGGCTGCCCTGGGGCAGTGGCTGGCTGGCGCTGGCCTGCAGCTGGGTCTGGGTGCCGTTGGTCTGGGTCAAGCGCAGCAGGAGCTGGAAGTCCTGGCCGACCTGGCGCAGCGACATGACTTCGGCGCGCGCAGTCTCGCCCGGTGCCAGCAGCTCGGGCTGCGATTGCAGCAGGCGCAGCAGTTCACCGGTCATGGCGGCTCTGGTCACCTGGGGGCTTGGCGCAGTTTGTGCGCCGAGACTATTGATTTCAGTCATGATTGTATACAACCTGTCGAACCCGCCCTCTTGGCAGCGGGGCAGCGCGTGTAATAATGCCGGCCGCCCGCCTGCCAGTATAACGGCAGGGCAGGGGGCGACTTGAGACACAGGGTTCAAGACCGGTGTCGTCTGCTTCGCGGGTAAACCCGCTCCCACAGGGATTGCGTTGGTCCTTATGGGAGCGGGTTTACCCGCGAAGGAGCGGCGTAGATCATGAGCCCAACCTTAATAAGGCGAAACCGTGACCCTTCACCTCCAAGCCGCAGGCCTGGCCTGCGAGCGCGACTGGCGACTGCTGTTCGAGCACCTGGACTTCGAACTGCGCCCTGGCGACATGCTGCAGATCGCCGGCCCCAACGGCAGCGGCAAGACCAGCCTGTTGCGCCTGCTGGCCGGGCTGATGCAGCCCACCGCCGGGCAGATCCTGCTCGGCGGCCAGCCATTGGCCGAGCAGCGCCACGCCCTGGCCAGCATCCTCATCTGGATCGGGCACGCCGCCGGCATCAAGGACTTGCTCACCGCCGAAGAGAACCTCGCCTGGCTCTGCGCGCTGCACCAGCCGGCGGGCCGCGATGCCATCTGGCGCGCGCTGGAGGCCGTCGGCCTGCGCGGTTTCGAGGATGTGCCGTGCCATACCCTGTCAGCCGGCCAGCAACGGCGCGTGGCGCTGGCGCGGTTGTACCTGGACAGCCCGCCGCTGTGGATTCTCGACGAACCGTTCACCGCCCTCGACAAGCAGGGCGTCGCCCAGCTTGAGGCGCACCTGGCGGCGCATTGCGAACAAGGCGGCACGGTGGTGCTGACCACCCACCACAGCCTCGCGCACAAGCCTGCCGGTTACCGTGAACTTAACCTGGGGCAATGGGCGGCATGAGCGTATTCCTTCTGCTGTTGCGCCGCGAAGCGCGCCTGTTGTTCCGCCGTCCGGCGGAGCTGGCCAACCCGCTGGTGTTCTTTGCCATAGTGGTCGCGCTGTTCCCCCTGGCGGTGGGCCCCGAGACGCAATTGTTGCAAACCTTGTCGCCGGGACTGGTCTGGGTCGCGGCGTTGCTGGCGGTGCTGCTGTCGCTGGACGGGCTGTTTCGCAGCGACTTCGAGGACGGCTCGCTGGAGCAGTGGGTGCTGTCGCCGCACCCACTGGCGTTACTGGTGCTGGCCAAGGTCCTGGCGCACTGGATCTTTTCCGGCCTGGCGCTGGTATTGTTGGCGCCACTGTTGGCGCTGATGCTCGGCTTGCCGGCCAGTTGCCTGCCGGTGCTGCTCGCTTCGCTGTTGCTGGGCACGCCGGTGCTGAGCCTGCTGGGCGCGGTGGGGGCGGCGCTGACGGTCGGTCTCAAGCGCGGCGGTTTGCTGCTGGCGTTGCTGATTCTGCCGTTGTATATCCCTGTATTGATCCTGGGCAGTGGTGCGTTGCAGGCGGCGTTGCAGAATATGCCGGCCACCGGCCACCTGCTCTGGCTCGCCAGCCTGACGGCCCTGGCGGTGACACTGGCACCCTTTGCGATCGCCGCCGGCCTGAAGATCAGCGTCGGCGAATAACGAGTTCCGGGCATTGCAGCCTGGCCAACACCCTGGATGTACCCTGATGAAAATTAGCTGGACGTGGTTCCACAAGCTGGGTTCCCCCAAATGGTTCTATGCCATCAGCGGCCGCATGCTGCCGTGGCTGACCGTTTCCGCCATCCTGCTGCTGCTGGTGGGCATCACCTGGGGCCTGGCCTTCGCCCCCCAGGACTACCAGCAGGGCAACAGTTTCCGCATCATCTATATCCACGTGCCGGCAGCGATGCTGGCGCAGTCCTGCTACGTGATGCTGGCGGTGGCCGGGGTGGTGGGGCTGGTGTGGAAGATGAAACTGGCCGACGTCGCCCTGCAATGCGCAGCGCCCATCGGCGCCTGGATGACCGCGGTGGCGCTGGTTACAGGCGCCATCTGGGGCAAGCCGACCTGGGGCAGCTGGTGGGTGTGGGACGCGCGCCTGACCTCGATGCTGATCCTGCTGTTCCTGTACTTCGGCATCATCGCCCTGGGCCAGGCCATCAGTAACCGCGACAGCGCGGCCAAGGCCTGCGCGGTGCTGGCCATCGTCGGCGTGATCAACATCCCGATCATCAAGTACTCGGTGGAGTGGTGGAATACCCTGCACCAGGGCGCCACCTTCACCCTCACCGAAAAACCGGCGATGCCGGTGGAGATGTGGCTGCCGTTGCTGCTCACGGCGCTGGGTTTCTACTGCTTCTTCGGCGTGGTGCTGTTGCTGCGCATGCGCCTCGAAGTGCTCAAGCGCGAAGCCCGCGCCAGCTGGGTCAAGGATGAGGTATTGAACAGCCTGGGCCGGGGGGCAGCACGATGAGCTTCGCCTCGTTCAATGATTTCCTCGCCATGGGCCACCATGGCCTGTACGTCTGGTCGGCCTACGGCATCTGCCTGGCGGTGCTGGCGCTGAATGTCGCCGCGCCCCTGCTGGCCCGCCGTCGCTACCTGCAAGAAGAGGCGCGCCGTCTGCGCCGGGAGAGCAAACCGTGAATCCGCAGCGCAAGAAACGCCTGTTCATCATCCTCGGCCTGCTGGCCGGTGTCGGCGTGGCCGTGGGCTTTGCCCTGAGTGCCCTGCAGCAGAACATCAACCTGTTCTATACCCCCACGCAGATCGCCAACGGCGAAGCGCCGCTGGACACCCGCATCCGCGCCGGCGGCATGGTCGAGAAAGGCTCGGTGCAGCGCTCGGCGGACTCGCTGGACGTGCGCTTCGTGGTCACCGACTACGCCAAGTCCGTGCCGATCACCTACCGCGGCATCCTCCCCGACCTGTTCCGCGAAGGGCAGGGCATCGTCGCGCTGGGCAAGCTCAACGCCGACGGCGTGGTGGTGGCTGACGAGGTGCTGGCCAAGCACGACGAGAAATACATGCCGCCGGAAGTCAGCAAGGCCCTGAAAGAAAGCGGCCAGGCGGAGGCCAAGCCATGAACGCGGCCCTGGTGATCCCCGAACTCGGCCAGTTGGCGATGATCCTGGCGATCTGCTTCGCTGTGGTGCAGGCCACGGTGCCGTTGCTTGGCGCCTGGCGCGGCGACAGCCTGTGGATGAGCCTGGCGCGCCCGGCGGCCTGGGGGCAGTTTGCCTTCCTCGCCTTTGCCTTCGCCTGCCTGACCCACGCCTTCATGACCGACAACTTCTCGGTCGCCTATGTGGCCAGCAACTCCAACAGCGCCTTGCCCTGGTACTACAAGTTCAGCGCCGTATGGGGCGCCCACGAGGGCTCGCTGCTGCTGTGGGCGATGATCCTCGGTGGCTGGACCTTCGCCGTGTCGATCTTCTCGCGCCAACTGCCGCAGGTGATGCTGGCCCGGGTGCTGGCGGTGATGGGCATGATCAGCGTCGGCTTCCTGAGCTTTTTGATCATCACGTCCAACCCGTTCGCGCGCCTGTTGCCACAGGTGCCAGGCGACGGTCGCGACCTCAACCCGCTGCTGCAGGACTTCGGCCTGATCGTCCATCCGCCGATGCTGTACATGGGCTACGTGGGCTTCTCGGTGGCCTTCGCCTTCGCCATTGCCGCGCTGCTCGGCGGGCGCCTGGACGCTGCCTGGGCGCGCTGGTCGCGGCCCTGGACCATCGTGGCCTGGGCCTTCCTCGGAGTGGGCATCACCCTTGGCTCGTGGTGGGCCTACTACGAACTGGGCTGGGGCGGCTGGTGGTTCTGGGACCCGGTGGAAAACGCCTCGTTCATGCCCTGGCTGGTGGGCACGGCGCTGATCCATTCGCTGGCGGTCACCGAAAAACGCGGCGTGTTCAAGAGCTGGACCGTGCTGCTGGCCATCGCTGCATTCTCGCTGAGCCTGCTGGGCACCTTCCTGGTCCGTTCCGGCGTGCTGACTTCGGTGCACGCGTTCGCCGCCGACCCGTCGCGCGGCATCTTCATCCTGATCTTCCTGCTGTTCGTGGTCGGTGGCTCGCTGACCTTGTTCGCCCTGCGCGCACCCGTGGTCAAGAGCCAGGTCGGCTTTGCCCTGTGGTCGCGGGAAACCCTGCTGCTGGCCAACAACCTGGTCCTGGTGGTGGCGGCCTCGATGATCCTGCTCGGCACCCTCTACCCGCTGGTGCTCGATGCCTTGACCGGGGCCAAGCTGTCGGTCGGCCCGCCTTACTTCGACGCCTTGTTCCTGCCGCTGATGGCGCTGCTGATGCTGGTGCTGGGCGTGGGTGTGGTGGTGCGCTGGAAGGACACCCCCGGCAAATGGCTGGCCAGCATGATGACCCCGGTGCTGATCGGCAGCGCCGTGCTGGCGCCGCTCGCCGGGTTGCTGGTCGATGACTTCGACTGGCCGGCCCTGAGCGTATTCGCCCTGGCTGCCTGGGTGGTCCTGAGCGGCGTACGCGACATTCTCGACAAGACCCGCCACAAGGGCCTGTTCAAAGGCCTTGGCGGCCTTGGCCGCAGCTACTGGGGCATGCAACTGGCCCACCTCGGCCTGGTGGTGTGCGCCCTGGGCGTGGTGCTGTCCAGCAACAACAGCGCCGAGCGCGACCTGCGCATGGCGCCGGGCGAGACGGTCGAGCTGGGCGGCTACCACTTCCTGTTCGAAGGCGCCAAGCACTTCGAGGGCCCGAACTTCATCTCCGACAAGGGCACCGTGCGGGTTTCCCGCGAGGGCCGTGAAGTCTCGGTACTGCACCCGGAAAAACGCCTGTACACCGTGCAGCAGTCGATGATGACCGAGGCCGGCATCGATGCCGGCTTTACCCGCGACCTGTATGTCGCCCTGGGCGAACCGCTGGAAAACGGCGCCTGGGCGGTGCGGGTGCATATCAAACCCTATGTCCGCTGGATCTGGCTGGGCGGTCTGCTGACCGGCCTGGGCGGCTTGCTGGCGGCCTTCGACCGACGCTACCGCGTCAAGGTCAAGACCCGGGTGCGTGAGGCCCTGGGCGTGTCTGGAGCAACTGCATGAAGCGTTGGGTCATGGTGGTGCCACTGGCGGTGTTCCTGCTGGTGGCGGTGTTTCTTTACAAAGGGCTGTTCCTCAAGCCCGACGAGCTGCCCTCGGCGATGATCGGCAAGCCGTTCCCGGCCTTCTCGCTGGGTACCGTGCAGGGCGACCGCACGCTGACCCAGGCCGACCTGCTCGGCCGTCCGGCGCTGGTCAACGTGTGGGGCACCTGGTGCCCGTCGTGCAAGGTCGAGCACCCCTACCTCAACCAGCTGGCCGAGCAGGGCGTGGTGATCCACGGGGTCAACTACAAGGACGACAACGCCGCCGCGCTGAAATGGCTGGCCGAGTTCCACAACCCCTACCAGCTCAATATCGCCGACCCGCAAGGCACGCTGGGCCTGGACCTGGGCGTGTACGGCGCGCCGGAAACCTTCCTGGTCGATGCCAAGGGCATCATCCGCTACAAGCACGTCGGTGTGGTCGATGCCACGGTGTGGCGCGAGCAGCTGGCGCCGCTGTACCAGGGCCTGGTCGATGAGGCCAGGCCATGAAGCGCTGGTTAGCCGCCGCCGTGCTGGGTTTGAGCCTGGCCGGCGCCGCCAGGGCGGCCATCGACACCTACCAGTTTCGCGACCAAGCCGAACGTGAGCGCTACCAGCAGCTGACCAAGGAACTGCGCTGCCCCAAGTGCCAGAACCAGGACATCGCCGACTCCAACGCGCCGATCGCTGCCGACCTGCGCCGCGAGATCTTCCGCATGCTGGGCGAGAACAAGAGCAATCAGCAGATCGTCGATTTCATGGTCGATCGCTATGGCGACTTCGTGCGCTACAAGCCGGCGCTCAGTGGGCGCACCTTCCTGCTCTGGTTCGGCCCGGGCATCCTGCTGGCCGGCGGTTTCGTGGTGCTGGCGCTGATCGTGCGCCGCCGCCGTGGCCAGGCCGCGGCCGGCCCTGCCGAATTGTCTGCCGATGAACGCGAGCGTCTCGCCAAACTGCTGGAAAAAGACCGTACCCATGACTGAATTCTGGCTTAGCGCGGGCCTGCTGCTGCTCGCCGCCCTGGCATTTCTGCTGCTCCCGATCCTGCGTGGCCGCCGTCGCCAGCAGGCCGAGCAGGACCGTACCGCACTCAACGTGGCGCTGTTCGAAGAACGCGTCGCCGAGCTGGCTGCCCAGCAGCAGGCCGGGGTGCTCGACGCCGAACAACTGGCCAAGGGCCGCGACGAAGCGGCCCGCGAGCTGCTGGCCGACACCGAGCGCGACGGCGCCGCCCGCCAGGGCCACCTGGGCAAGGCCATCCCGCTGCTGGCGGCGGTGCTGGTGCCCGCCATGGCGCTGGGGCTGTACCTGCACTTCGGCGCCGCCGACAAGGTCGAGCTGACCCAGGAGTTCGCCAAGGCGCCGCAATCCATGCAGGAAATGACCTCGCGCCTGGAGCGGGCGGTACAGGCCCAGCCGGACTCGGCCGAAGCCCTGTACATCCTGGGCCGTACCTATATGGCCGATCAGCGCCCGGCGGATGCCGCCAAGGCCTTCGAGCGCGCAGTATCCCTGGCCGGGCGCCAGCCGGAGCTGCTCGGGCAATGGGCCCAGGCGCTGTACTTCGCCGCCGACAAGCAGTGGAGCCCGCAACTGCAAGCGCTGACCGAGGAGGCCTTGAAGGCCGACCCGCAGGAAGTCACCAGCCTCGGCCTGCGCGGTATTGCCGCGTTCGAGGGGCAGCGTTACCAGGAAGCCATCGGTTTCTGGCAGCGCCTGCTGGCGCAGTTGCCCGAGGGCGATGCCTCGCGTGCCGCGCTGCAGGGCGGCATCGACCGCGCCGCAGACAAGCTCAAGGCTGGCGGCGCCAAGGTCGAGCAAAGCGCACGGCTGAAAGTACGGGTAGAGCTGGCCGCCGCGCTCAAGGACAAGGTGCGCCCGGACGACACCGTGTTCATCTTCGCCCGCGCCAGCAATGGCCCGCCCATGCCGCTGGCGGCCAAGCGGGTGACCGTGGCGCAGTTGCCGATCGAGGTGGAGCTGTCGGACGCCGATGCGATGATGCCGCAGATGAAACTGTCGGACTACGCTGAAGTCCAACTGGTTGCCCGTGTCTCCCGTGCAGGCCAGCCGACCCACGGTGAGTGGAAAGGCCAGAGCGCCCCGCTGGCCAGCGGCACCCAGGCCATCCAGCACCTGACCATCGACAGCCCCGATTCATAAGAGAGCAGCGCCATGAACAGCACCGTCCGCCTGACCCTGATTACCCTGGCCCTGGGTCTTTCCGCGTGTACGGTGCATCAGCCGGGCGAACGCGAACCGCTGCCGCCGATCCAGACCACACCGCCGCCGCACCAGGGGCCAGCGGTCAAGCCGCTGCCGGGCAGCAAGCCCGGTGGACCGGCGGCGACGCCCAAGCCGATGCCGCGCACTTCCGCCAGTTTTGCCCCGCCACCCGGCGGCGCCAGCCACTGGGACCCGAAGCTGGGTGTCTATGTGCTGGAAAAGCAGCCCAACACCTTCTACCGCCAGCGCACCTATTACCGCTGGAACAACGGCTGGAGCTGGTCATTGAGCCCCAACGGCCCGTGGCAGGACACCGACAGCAGTGGTGTGCCGGGTGGCCTGGGCAGGGCGTTCGGGCAATGACTGCCGTGGTCTGATCGCGGGGCAAGTCGCATCGGCGCACCGCCGCTCCCACGCCGGTGATGCTTGCCGCCATGTGCGTGGGAGCGGGCTTGCCCCGCGATAGGGCCGGCAGCGTCAACAACTGGCATACTCCCCCTTCGCATTCAATGGAGGGTGGCATGAGCAAGACAGTCCTGGTGCTGGTGGAAACCGTCGATGACTACCTACCCCTGCTGGAGCAGGCCGGTTACCGCTTGATCCGCGCGCCCTCGCCGCATCTGCGCGCCGATGCCATCGCCCGGCACGCTGGCGAAATCGATGCTGTGCTCACCCGTGGCCCGTTGGGCCTGACTGGTGCTGAAATCGAACAGCTGGTGAAGCTGCAGATCATCTGCGTGATCGGCGCCGGCTATGAGCAGGTCGACCTAGCCGCCGCCGCCGCCCGTGGCATCACTGTCACCAATGGCGCCGGGGCCAATGCCGGCGCGGTCGCTGACCACACCCTGGCCCTGCTGCTGGCGCTGCTGCGTGACATCCCGCGTGCTGACGCCAGCACCCGTCGCGGTGAATGGAACCGGGTGATCAGCCCATCGGTGAGTGGCAAGCGCCTGGGCATCATCGGCCTTGGCGCAGTCGGCCAGGCCATCGCCCGGCGCGCCGCCCTGGGCTTCGATATGAACATCAGCTACCACAGCCGCACCCCGCGCACCGATGTGCCCTACACCTGGTACGACAGCCCGCTGAACTTGGCCGACGCAGTGGACATCCTGGTGGTGGCCACTCCGGGCGGCAACGGCACTCGCCATCTGGTGGATGCCCAGGTGCTCGAAGCCTTGGGCGCCGAGGGCTATCTGGTCAACATCGCCCGAGCCAGCGTGGTGGATACCCAGGCGTTGGTCGCTGCCTTGCAGCAGGGCGCGATTGCCGGCGCCGCGCTGGATGTGTTCGATGACGAGCCTGCCGTGCCCGATGCGCTCAAGGCGCTGGGCAACACCGTACTCACCCCGCATGTCGCCGGCCAGTCACCGCAAGCGGCCCGTGACACCGTGACCCTGGTGCTGCGCAACCTGGAGGCGTTCTTCGCCGGCCAGCCAGTGCTCACGCCCGTTCGCGGCTGAACCTTTTTCCGATGTTTGCCTGGCACCCTGCCGGGCTTGAGGAGTTTTTGCATGCAACTCGAGATCTTCCAGGTCGATGCGTTTTCTGCCGTGCCTTTCGGCGGCAACCCTGCGGCGGTGATTCCGCTGGAGCAGTGGTTGCCGGACGACCTGCTGCAACGCATCGCCGAAGAGAACAATCTGTCGGAAACCGCCTATTTCGTACGCAATGGCGAAGTGTTCGACTTGCGCTGGTTCACGCCGACCGTGGAAGTCGACCTGTGTGGTCATGCGACGTTAGCGGCGGCCTGGGTGCTGTTCGAGCAACTGGGCGAGCGAGCCGAGGTGCTGCGGTTCAATACCCGTAGCGGTGAGTTGCGGGTCAGCCGTGGTGCCGATGGCCGGCTGGCCATGGATTTTCCGGTCAAGCAGCCGGTCGCGGTGGACGTCCCCGAAGGCTTGCTGGAGGCATTGGGCTTGTGCGGCGCGAGGGCCGTGTATCGCTCGGACGATTATGTGGTGATGATCGATGACGCCTCGCTGCTCGACGCGCTCAAGCCGGACTTCGTTGCACTGTCGGCTTTCGATGTGCGTGGCATTGCTGTGACCGCACCGGGCCGCGGCTTCGATTTCGTTACCCGCTGGTTCGGTCCGCGGGTCGGGGTCAACGAGGATCCGGTCACAGGTTCTGCCCATACCTCGCTGGCGCCGTTGTGGGCGCAGCGACTGGGCAAGCAGATGCTGAGGTGCGAACAGGGCGGTGCTCGCAAAGGGCAGCTGTCCTGTGAAGTTTCGGGTAATGGGCGAGTGATCATCCTTGGGCACGCGGCGCTCTTTCTGCAAGGGGTCTTATTTGTTTGAAGCGTCCTGGCGAGTATTGGCGGGTATCGAAGCGGTACTTGGAGACTGAACGCCTGAACGAGATCAGGCGGTCAGATAACAGTGCGCTGCAGCGATTACCGTTGATCACCTGGGACGTATTGGAAGGTGGCATCGCCTGTAGGTGTTGCAGGCAAGCTCATCTTGATGACTGGTAGCGTGATGCCGGTCTGGCTCAGGAACTTCTGCCTGTCGATCTTGGCATTGGCCAGCCCGTTCGCATCTGTGTAGAAGAAGGCCTGGATAGGGAGCACCCGGGCTTGTCCACGTTGCCAGACCTTGAGCACCAACTCATTGTGGACCTGGAAGTGATTCGAGTTCTGCCATCTGGCCTGCATGCCGGCATAGAAGTTGGGGCCAGCGTACTGATTGAGTTCGTCGCGCACGTCGAATCCGCAGATCCGGTAACCTTCGTGAGTGGCGTTTCCATAGGCAGCGTTCCATTGGGCGCCTGTCTCGATTATCGGGTTGTGAAGGTGGCATGGCGCGCTGCTGGAGTAACCTGGATAGGTACCACATGAGTTTCTATCAAGACGTCCATTGGTCCATCCGTCGACAGGAAACATGCAGAGGACTGGGATTTTCAGTTTGTCCGCTGGCATGTCCAGGATGGAGTAGAGGATGTAGCCATTGGTGAACTTCCAGAGTCTGTCGAAGTTGTTGTCCTTGCGTAGGTAAGAGAACGAGACTCCACCCCTGGCCAGCGAAGTATCACTGGGCTCCCACGGATCAAACAGGTTGGAGGTTTCGGTGACTCTCAGGATGACCCCCGAACACAGGAATGCCGGCATGGTGTTGCTACCGCAGTTTGCGGCGGTATTGCGGTAGCGGGAGGTCAGTGCAGCCGCAGTCGTTGGGCCATCGACTGTTTGGATAGTGGGAGTTGAAGTGTCTTGGGTGACGCAGCCTGCCAATAGCATTAGGGAAACCACTAGCAAATACTTGCGCATGATCTAAACCTCGCCTTAATGGGGCCGATGAAGTGCATTTTGAAATGTGTGCTTGATCCAGGAAGTGAACGGCTGGAACTGGCTGTGTTCAGCATAGGGAGGGCAACGGGGTGCCTTCAACTGGCAGAAATGCTAGGTCGCAACGCCTTCGATCTGGCCAGAAGGAGACCTCTTTGTGTACTTGCCGAGGTGCTAGTCTTGCCAGTCCGAGCTGACTCTCAAGGACTTGACCATGCACGCGAATATCCGACACGGCAGCTGTTTGTGTGGTGCAACGAAAGTTGCTGCCCCGCTGGTAGATAATCGGGTCAGCGCCTGCCACTGCAGCATGTGCCGCAAGTGGACCGGCGGCCCGCTGCTGGCGGTGCATTGCGCCGCGCCGCCGCAGATCGAGGGCCCGGCGCCCAGCGTCTACGACTCCTCGCCATGGGCCCAGCGCGGTTTCTGCGGTCATTGCGGTACGCACTTGTTCTACCGCTTGAAAGAGAGCGATATGTACGTTGTGCCGGTAGGCCTGTTCGACGGTCAGCAAGACTGGACCTTCACCGAGCAGATCTTCATCGATGAAAAGCCCACCTGGTACTGCTTCAGCAACGAGACCAAGAACCTCACCGGCCAGCAGATCTTCGAGCAGTTCGCCCCATCCTGAGGCAGCCAGTCTTGCCAAGCCGCTGCATTCCTGCGAAAAGGGCGCCCACGAAATCCGCTTCGAGGAACCTGCCATGAGCAGTGAGCTGCAAGTCATCGATCTACAGGAAGGCGACGGCAAGGCCGTGGTCAAGGGCGCGCTGATCACTACCCAGTACCGCGGCACACTGGCCGACGGCAGCGAGTTCGACTCGTCCTGGACGCGCGGCAAGCCGTTCCAGTGCGTGATCGGCTCCGGCCGGGTGATCAAGGGCTGGGACCAGGGCCTGATGGGCATGCGCGTGGGCGGCAAGCGCAAGCTGCTGGTGCCGGCACATCTGGGCTATGGCGAGCGCAGCGTGGGCGCGATCCCGCCGAATTCCGACCTGACCTTCGAGATCGAACTGCTCGAAGTACTGACCCGGGACGATTGAGGCACGGGACATCATTTGGCAACAGTCCGCTACTAAGGTGGTCACTGGCCACGGAACGGCAGTTGTACCCAGGGAGGAACCAAACGGGGCGAGGGCACTCTGACCCTCACGCGCGGCCAAGGATGGCATCCACTGCAAGGGCGCCTGCGGCATCGACGGCAGGCTATGTGGCGAGCCTCGATACTTTCTGCCACAAGAGCCTGCCGTAGATGAAACTGCCCCCCTTCGTTCGCCGTCGTCGTCACCTGCTGTTGAGCCTGATGCTCACCGCTGCGGCCTTGCCCCTGGCAATGGATGTGGTCGAAAGCCGGGCGCAACCGGTGGATGGCACCCAGACCCTGGTATTCCTGCGCCACGCCGAAAAGCCTGGCGAAGGCTTGGGCCAGTTGAACTGCCAGGGGCTCAACCGTGCCATCGACCTGGCTACCTTGCTGCCGGAGCGTTTCGGCAAGGCCGACTACGTGTTCGCCGCCAACCCCTCGCGGCATGTCGAGGAAGGCAGCCAGGACCGGAGCTACAGCTATATCCGCCCACTGATGACCATCACCCCCAGTGCCATTCGCCTGGGCCTGCCGGTGAACATCGATTACGGCGCCAACGACACCGATGGCCTGGCCAAGGAACTGCTGCGCGACAAGTACCGCAATGCCACCGTCTATACCGCCTGGTCCCATGGTTACCTGCCGGAACTGATCAATGCCGTGGCCGGCAAGGCCCTGGGTGAGGAGCGGGTGATCACCCAGGACTGGAGCGGTGACGACTTCGACACCCTGTATGTGCTCACCCTGACCTGGCATGACGGCAAGGCCAGCCTGCTCAGCCGTAATGTGCGCCAGGGCCTCGACAACGGCGCGTCTGGCTGCCCGACCTGAGCTGCTGTTACTGTCTTGCGCTGAACGCATGCACAGGGATGTACGGATGAGCCAGCGGGTAACAGTGATCGGAGGAGGGGTGGTTGGCCTGGCGACCGCCTATGCGCTGGTGCGCGAGGGGTACTCGGTCGACCTGGTCGAAGCCCGTGACAGCCTGGCCAGTGCCACCAGTTTCGCCAATGGCGGGCAACTGTCGTACCGCTATGTGGCGCCGCTGGCCGATGCCGGGGTGCCCTGGCAGGCGCTTGGCTGGCTGTTGCGGGGCGATTCGCCCTTGCGTTTGCGCCTGCGCCTGGACCCGGCGCAGTGGCGCTGGCTGGCGGCCTTCGTCATGGCCTGCCGCACAGGGGTCAATCGCCGCAATGCGGCCCAGTTGTTGAACTTGGCCCTTGAGAGCCAGGCAGCGCTGGCGCGTTGGCGCGAGGAGGACGGCCTGGCGGATTTTGCCTGGCGGCGCAACGGCAAACTGGTCGCCTTCCGCACCCGGCAGGCCTTCGCCCATGGGCGCGAACAGTTGCTCGATCCACTCAATCAGCAGGTGCTGGATGCCGGGCAATTGCGCCTGCTCGACCCGGCGTTGGCCGAGGCGCCTTTTATCGGCGGTGTGTTCACCCCGGACGAGGAAGTCGCCGATTGCCACCGTTTCTGCCTGCGCCTGGCCGAGCGGTTGCAGGCGTCGGGGCACTGCCGGCTGCACCTGGGCCAGGCGGTGACTCGGCTGATCCGGCGCAAGGACGAGGTGGTGGCGCTGGCGCTCGCTGATCGCCAGTTGGACGTCCAACGCCTGGTGTTATGTGCCGGGCACCGCAGCGCCAGCCTGGCATTGCCCGGCCTGCACCTGCCGGTTTATCCACTCAAGGGTTACAGCCTGACCGCACCCGTCACCGCGGCACATCGGGCGCCTGACGTGAGCCTGACCGATTACGAGCGCAAGATCGTCTATGCGCGGCTGGACCAGCAACTGCGGGTGGCGGCGATGGTGGACATCGTTGGCTACGACGAAGCGGTGGATGCCGCCAGGCTGCGCAGCATGCGCCGTCTGGCCGGGGAGACACTGCCTGGGGCGGCCGATTATGGCCAGGCGGTGGAGTGGGCGGGGATGCGGCCGGCGACGCCGACCGGGGTGCCGATCATCGGGGCGACGATGTACCGCAACCTGTGGCTGAACCTGGGGCATGGGGCGTTGGGGTTCACCCTGGCCTGTGGCAGTGGCGAGCGGTTGGCCAGGATGATGGGGTGAGTCTGCGGGCCCTATCGCCGGCAAGCCGGCTCCCACAAGTGCCTGTGGGTGCCGGCTTGCCGACGATGAGGCCAGTACTGGCGGTAAGTGACTCAGCGGCCGAACCGCATCGGCCAGCCCACCACCTTCTTCACCCGCGGCGTGGCATAGGTGCGCACCTTGGAGGTGCTCAAGCCCAGGCGCACCAGCGATTCGGCGATGGTCACCGCCGCACTCACACCATCCACAACCGGCACCCCGGTGCGCTGGCGAATTTCTTCGTCAAGCCCGGCCATACCGCCACAACCCAGGCAGATCACCTCGGCCTTGTCCTCCTGCACGGCGCGCTCGGCCTGCTCGACGATGGCTTCAACGGCCCGCCTTGGGTCGGCCTCCAGCTCCAGTACCGCCAGCCCGCTGGCACGCACCGAGGCGCAGCGGTCGTACAGGCCCGACAGTTTCAGACGGTCCTCGATCAGCGGCACGGTGCGGTCCAGGGTGGTCACCACCGAGTAAGCGTGGCCCAGGTACATCGCCGTGCTGGCGGCGGCGTCGGTGATGTCCACCACCGGTACGTTGAGCAACTCCTGCAGGCCTTCGCGGCCATGTTCGCCGTAGCCGGCCTGGATGACGGCGTCGTAGGGCTGGTCATAGGCCAGCACCCGGTCCATCACGGCGATGGCGGCCAGGTAACTCTCGAAATTGCCTTCCACCGATTCGGCACCGAACCAGGGCGTCAGGCCGACGATCTCGGTGCCCGGCGCGGCAACGCTGCGCGCCTGCTCGGCGATGGACTCGGTAATGGCTGCGGTGGTGTTGACGTTGGCGATCAGAATACGCATGACGGACTTCCCTGAAATCAGTGGCTGCTGTGGTCGACGGCGATGCACTCGCCGCTGACGTCGTGGTACTGGGCGTGGCGCGGTGCGATCAGCAGGTACAGGGCGGCGGCGATACCGGCCCCGATCAGCCAGGAGAACGGCGCGACACTCTGGAAGTTGGGCACCAGGGCCAGGACGATGGCCAAGAGCGCTGCGGGGATGAACGCGGCGAGGGCGCGCAGGTTGATGCCCTTGGTGTAGTGGTAGGCGCCGGCGGGGTTCTCGCTGTACAGCTCGGGCACGTTGATGCGGCCCTTACGCAGCAGCCAGTAGTCGGCCATGATCACGCCGTACAGCGGGCCGAGCAGGGCGCCCAGGCCCGACAGGAAGTACACGATCACCAGCGGGCTGTTGTACAGGTTCCACGGCAGGATCAGCACCGCCAGGGTGGCGCTGATCAGGCCGGCACGGCGGAAGTTCAGGTGGCGTGGCGCCAGGTTGCTGAGCACGAAGGCCGGGGCGACGAAGTTGGCCATGATGTTCACCGCCACGGTAACGATCAGGAAGGCCATGCAGCCCAGCACCAGGAACAGGGTGTTAGGGATGCTGGCGACGATCTGCGTCGGGCTGTCGATGATCTGGCCGTTGATCTGGAACTGCGCGCCGCACAGCACCACGGTGATGGCGGCGAACACCAGGATGTTCACCGGCAGGCCCCAGAAGTTGCCGACGCGGATGGTCTTGCGGCACGGCGCGCTGCGCGCGAAGTCGCAGAAGTTCAGCACCAGGGTGCCGTAGATCGCCAGCCACAGTGCGCCGCCGGCAAAGATGTTGCGCCACATCTCGTAACCGCTCAGCGGTTCGGCAACCGACCAGGCGATGCGCGCGTCGGCCTTGAAGTACATGAACACCGCCAGGCAGGCCACGGTCAGCAGGATCACCGGGCCGGCGAAGGCTTCGTAGCGGCGCACCATCTCCATGCCGTAGGCGAGGATCACCAGCTGCACCAGCCAGATCGACACGAAGCACACCCAGCCCAGGCTCGACAGGCCGAGGATGCTGTCGTGGTCATAGGCGGCCACTTGCGGCCAGACGGCCGTGAGCAGTACCCGCAGCACTACAGAGGCGAGGTAGGTCTGGATACCGAACCAGGCGATGGCGATCACCGCGCGGATCAGCGCCGGGATCTGCGCGCCGTGGATGCCGAAGGCGATGCGGCTGATCACCGGGAACGGCACGCCGGTTTTCTGCCCCATGTAGCCGGACAGGTTCATGAAGAAGTACACCAGCGCCGCGCCGATCGCCAGCGACAAGAGGATCTGCCAGCCGCCCAGGCCGAGGGCGAACAGCCCCATGGCGAAGGAGTAGTTGGCGATGTTGTGCACGTCGTTGGTCCACAGCGCGAAGATGCTGTAGCCACCCCAGCGCCGGCCTTCGGCTTTGGTCGGGGCGAGGTCGCGGTTATGCAGGCGCGGGCTCAGTTCGAGGTCGGCCGGGTGGCCTTCGAGGGTGGTTGCGGCGGGGCTGGTGCTGGCAACGGAAAGTTCAGGGGCAAGGGGGAGGCTGCTACTCATTCCGGCGGCTCCTGATGCGTGTGACTGCGATGAGCGGGCGCTGGCGCACGGGCTCGCCATCTCGTCGGTGCAGGCGTTGGCATCACTGGGTTCTGGGCGCGGCGGTCGCGGTTCGGGGCGACGCTGCGGGTTATTGTGTATTTATGTTTCGTTCAACTTGTATACAAAACACGAACACACAAAAGCCAGTTCTATGCCAGGGTGAATCCAAGTTTCAGGTTGCCATCATTTTGAATTTGGCTAGTTGGAATATAAGTTACTGAAATTAAGGATTTATAAGTTGACCAATTGAACAGTTTAAATTTTTTAAGATGCTAATTAGTTGATCAACTGGTCAAAATTAGTTGGCTGTGGTGTGTAACCTAATGGGGCGCTGCTTCGCAAAAGTGCACACAAAAATGGCACTTAAGGTGACATTTATGTGTACAAAAAATCGCCAAGGTTCTTCGCCGGCAAGCCGGCTCATTCAGCGCGTACTGCGATACCCCGCCATGCCAACAAGGCGGACAGTGGAGATGCCACAGGCATAACTGGCCCGAAACAAATGTGGGAGCTGGCTTGCCAGCGATGCGCCGCGCGGGCGGCGCTCGATCTGATAGGCGCTGAAGGAACATCGGCGAGCACCTGGTGGCCCACATGCTATTTCAAGACAGGCCCTTGGGCGTCACACAGCTGGCCCCTGAAAATTAGGATTGGGTAATGGCCATGAGGTGCATGCCGGGAGATTGGGTGAAGGCCAGCAGGTGCCTGGCGATGATTTTGTAGCGCCTACAAGATCGAGCGCCGCCCGCGCGGCGCATCGCTGGCAAGCCAGCTCCCACATCTGTTTCGGGCCAGTCACTCCTGTGATTGCATCGCTGTCCGCCTTGTTGGCACGACGCGGTATCGCGGTGCGCGCTGATACCGCTGCGCCTGTCTCACAGGAGTGCTGCAGCCTAAACCGATATGGAAACCAGCCCAGGCAATCCACCCCTCAGTGCTTCATCCCCAACTCCGCATCATCCAGCAGCGCCTTGGCCAGCGCGCTCAGGTAATACGACGCCCACAGCAGTTGCGGCTTCTCTTCCATGATCCCGGTAATGGTCAGGTCGCGCACGCAGCCCATCAGTTCCGAAGCCTGGTCCCGCGCATGCTGGCAGGGGATGCCGGGCTCGATGCAGAACAGCGGGGCGGTCATCCCTTCGCCTTGATAGAACTTGGTTTTGCCCACGGTGGTGCGGGGCGTGGTGTCGTCTGTGTTCATTGCTCACTCTCCCTGAAATGATCGATGCCTGGACGGCCCCTGTCGCTGGCAACCCAACGCCACAGTTACGGCACCGGTGCTAGGGCAAAGCCAATCCCTGTGGGAGCCGGCTTGCCGGCGATGAGGGCGGCCCAGGCAAAACACGCCTACCGGCCTAGTGGAACGCCCGGCGCTCCAGCTGCGGCATCTGCACCTGAATCAACGCCGACTCGAGCAGCACCCGCAGTGTCTCGATCTCATGCATCAACGCCATGATCAGAATCGACGCGGGGGATTTGGGCTGTTGGACCGAAATGGCCTGATGCGCCACAGCCTGTGCGCACAGGGCGTACTCCGTGGCCTGGATCAGGGTGTCTTCGAGGGAGTGGTGGTTGTGGGGTGGATCGGGGACGATCTTTAACATAGCTATTTACCTTTCAGGTGCGACCACCTGCCTGCTGTCAAACAGGAGGGTGGCAGCTGTACGTGGGTTGACAGACCGGCGGAAATAGCAAAGTTCCGGCGCACGCGAACGTGCCCGCACGTACAGCCGCCATAACGGCAAACCGCACGCTATTTACCGTCACAGCCTGTCAAAGCTGTGTCGTTGATGAGCAACGACTCGCCGAGACTAGGGGGCCGCCAGGGCGACCGCAACGGAAAAAAGGCGGCAAGAGTATGTTTGGGAAATGGACTACAAGTAAGGGCTTTAATCTGATTTTTCGTGAAAGGTAGCGAAGTCAGGAGTTGCAGACATTGCATGGATATTGGCCGGTCTTCGTAGGAGCACTTCAGCGCGCACAAAGATATCGCGCCATGCCAACAAGGCGGACAGCGGAGATGCCACAGGCATAACTGGCCCGAAACAGATGTGGGAGCTGGCTTGCCAGCGATGCGCCGCGCGGGCGGCGCTCGATCTGATAGGCGCTGAAGGAACATCGGCGAGCACCTGTTGGCCCACATGCGATTTCAAGACAGGCCCTTGGGCGTCACACCGCTGGCCCCTGAAAATTAGGATTGGGTAATGGCCACAAGGTGCATGCCGGGAGACTGGGTGAAGGCCAGCAGGTGCCTGGCGATGTTTTTGTAGCGCCTACAAGATCGAGCGCCGCCCGCGCGGCGCATCGCTGGCAAGCCAGCTCCCACATCTGTTTCGGGCCAGTTTTGCCTGCAAGATCACCGCTGCCCGCCTTGGTGCATGTCGCAAGCCCTGCGCCGCAGCCGAAGTGCCCATCTTCAAGCCATCGGCGGCAGTCTGCGCTTCACCGGGGTCTTCTTGATGATTGCGGTATTGGTCTCGGCCAGCGTATTGAGCAGGTCGAGCAGGGTGTCCAGCTGTTCCATCGAACGCACATGCAGGCGGGCGATAAAGCAGTCCTCCCCCGTAACCTTGTCGCATTCGGTGAACTCGGGGATGGCGATGATCTGCCGTTCCACCTCCTGCAACTTCCCAGGCAGTGGGCGCACGCGCACGATGGCCTGCAACTGGTAGCCAAAGCAGCGTGGGTCTACCTCCACCGTATAGCCACGCAGCACGCCACGTTCCTCCAGGCGGCGCAGGCGCTCGCTGACGCTGGGCGCGGACAGCCCGCTGATCTGCGCCAAGGCCTTGAGCGAGCGGCGAGAGTCCTCCATCAGGGCGTTGATCAATAGCTGGTCGATGTCGTCAGTCATGGCTACCTCGTTAGGCAACTCCGGTAATTGGCCTTGATAGTAAAGGCGAATGGCTAAATCTGCCTTGGCTATCCGCTGGAAGGCCCCTCAGCACCCCGCGCATACTGTGGCCATCGTGTACAGGAGGTGTGAGATGGACAATTCGCTGCGCCGCGGCTCCCTGGAAATGGTCGCCGCCATGCTGATCTCCGGGACCATCGGCTGGTTCGTGCTGGTGTCCGGGCAGCCGGTGCTGGAGGTGGTGTTCTGGCGCTGCCTGTTCGGCGCCGGCACCTTGCTGCTGATCTGCGCGGCCATGGGCTTTCTCAAGCCCGGCGTGCTGACCCGCGCCACCTTCCTGCTGGCGGTGGTCAGCGGGGTGGTGATCGTCGGCAACTGGGTGCTGCTGTTCGCCTCTTACTCGCGAGCATCAATCGCCATCGGCACGGCGGTGTACAACGTCCAGCCGTTCATGCTGGTGGGGCTGGCGGCGCTGTTTCTCGGCGAAAAGATCACCCTGGCCAAGCTGACCTGGCTGGGCGTGGCCTTTGTCGGCATGCTGGCCATCGTCAGCGCCCATGGCGCCGGGCAAGCCAGCGGCAGCGAGTACTTGCTGGGCATCGGCCTGGCGCTGGGGGCCGCGTTCCTCTACGCGGTGGCGGCACTGATCATCAAGCGCCTGACCGGCACGCCGCCGCACCTGATCGCACTGATCCAGGTGAGCACCGGGGTGTTGCTGCTGGCGCCGTGGGTGAAGCTCGGCGGCCTGCCGGGTGAGTGGCCGGCATTGGGCAGCCTGGTGACCTTGGGCATCGTCCATACCGGGTTGATGTACGTGCTGCTGTACAGCGCCATCCAGCGCCTGCCCACCGCGCTGACTGGCGCACTGTCGTTCATCTACCCGATCGCGGCAATCCTGGTGGACTGGGTGGCCTTCGGTCATCGACTGGCGCCGTTGCAGTGGCTGGGAGTGGGCTTGATCTTGTTGGCGGCGGCGGGCATGCAGCAGGGCTGGTGGTGGCGCCCGGCGCGCGCCGAGGGCGCGGCCAGGCCTTAGCCGCTTCAGAACTTCTTGGCGACGCTGGCCACCAGCGTCGCCGAGCAGACATCGTCGAAGCCATAGCTGCTGGCGCACTCGGCCTGCGACAGGTCGGTGTCGACATAGGCCAGGCTCCAGTCGACCCCGGCGAAGGCGCGGGTCAGCTTCACTTCCCATTCGCGGTAGCTGTCGGCCGTGCGCTCGCTGGCCGAGACGAACATCGGATCCTTGAAGTCCATGCGCCCGTAGCGCAGCTGCAAGCCTAGCTCCAGGGGCAGTTGAGCTTCGTAGCCGACATAGGTGTAGAGGGTGTCCTGGTCCTCGCCGAACAGGTTGCCAGCGTCGTCGGAATAATTGGCGGCCAGCTTGAAGCCGTAGGCCGTCAGGGCGGCGTAGTACTCGCTCTGGTTGTACAGGCTCGACTTGGGGTAGGTGTATCTCAGGTAGCCCAGGTCCAGGCTTACCTCATCGCTGGCCTGCCAGTACCAGCCGGCGTAGTAGTCCACCTCCTGGCGTGTCTTGGAACCGAAGCCGAAGTCGACGTTGGAGGTCCAGGCGCCGAGGTACAGGCCGCTGGCGTGCTGCAAGGTGGCGCCGAACTGGGCGGCGGGGTCGTTCTGGGTCTGCGAGATGCCGCGGTTGCGGTAGTCGCTGTGCAGGGCGAGGTCGAACTCCAGGCTGAAGTCGTCGTTCAGTGGCACGGCCTGGCAGGCGAGGGGGGCCAGGGTGAGGGCGAGCAGGGTGATGCGGCGCATGGCGATACCTGTTGTTGTGATTGTCGGTAGATGCGGGGCACGGCTGGGCCAGGCCCCCGCCGTGCGACGGGAGCCGGGCAGGGGGCGACGGGGTCAGCGCTCGGCTTTGTACACTTCGCGGCCGCCGAACCAGGTCTGCAGCACGCGGGTGTCGGCCAGGTCCTGATCGGCGACGCTGAGCACGTCGCGGTCGAGGATGATGAAGTCGGCCTGTTTGCCGGGGGTCAGCGAGCCGATCTGCTGGTCCAGGCCGATGGCCTTGGCGGCGTTGAGGGTGTAGGCCTGCAACAGGGTCTGGCGGTCGATGCGCTCGGCGGCGTTGAGCACGCCCTTGGGGCCTTCGCGGGTGATGGCCTGGTGGATCGCCAGCCACGGGTTGGGCGAGGACACCGACCAGTCGCTGGCGCCGGCGATGGTCGCACCATGGCTGAGCAGCGAATGGGCCGGGTACTGGTAGGGGTAGATCGCGCTGCTGACATAGGGTTTGACCATGTCCACGGTGTACTCGTCGGCCGAGGCCCACAGCAGCTGCATCGAGGCGATCACGTCCAGCGGTTTGAGGCGGGCGAACTCGGCGGGGTTGACCAGTTGCAGGTGGGTCAGCGAATGGGTGACGCCGCTGTGGCGGTCCTTGCGCGCCTGCTCGATGCCGTTGAGCGACTCGCGCACCGCGCGGTCGCCGATGGCGTGGATGTGCACCAGCCAGCCACGGGCATCGGCGGCGCTGACCAGCTCGCCGAAGTGCGCCGGGTCGATCAGCAGCTCGCCGTTGCCGTGGGTGTTGCTATAGGGCTCGAGCATGGCTGCGCTCTGCGCCGGGTACTCGACCACGCCGTCGGCGAAGATCTTGATCCCCGGCAGGGTGAGGTTGGGGATGCCCTGGAACTGCTGGCGCACCTTGTCCAGGGTATCGAGGTCGGCTGGGGTGCTTTTCGGGTTGGCCACCAGCAGGGCGGCGACGTGGGCGTTCAGCCCGCCCTGGGCGGCCAGTGCCTTGTAGGCCGGCAGCACGCCGACCGATTTCTCCGTGGGTTTGAGGCTGAACAGCGATTCACCTGGGGCTGCGTTGACGGCCGGGTCCATCCAGGCGGTGATGCCGAAGCTGTTGTTGTACTTCACCGCGGCGTCGGCGGCGTGCAGCAGCGCCTCGGCGCTGTGCGCGGGCATGGCGGCGGCGATGCGGTCCCAGCCGGCATCCACGGCGAAACCGTTGGGGCTGCCGTCCTTGCGCTTGCCCAAGGTGCCGCGTTCGGCCGCCGGCAGGCTGGCCAGCAGGCGGGCGTCGACACCTGCGCGGTCGAGCATGGCCTGGTTGGCCCAGGCGGTGTGGTGGTCGCTGCCGATGAACACCACCGGCACGTTCTGCCACTCGCCATGACTGAAGGTGCGGCCCAGCTCCTCGGCTTTGGCCCAGTAGGTCGAGCTCACCCCGACCACCACCAGCACGTCGCCCAGGCGCGCCCGGCCATCGTCGCGCCAGCCGCGCAGGCGTTGTTGCAAGTCTTGGGTGCTGACCCCTTCTTCGCTGTCGAGGTTGGCCGCCGACAGTTCCAGGCCGCCGAAGATGGCGTGGTTGTGGCTGTCGATCATGCCGGGCAGCAGGCGCTTGCCGGCCAGGTCGACCACCCGGGTCGAGGCGTCGGCCAGGGCCTTGATTTCGCTGTCGCTGCCCACCTTGAGCACCTTGCCGTGCGCCACGGCCATGGCCTGGGCCGATGGCTGGGCGGGGTCGGCGGTGTACAGCTTGCCATTGAGCAACACCAGGTCGGCCGCGGCCATGGCGTCCAACGAGGCAAAAGCCAGCGCCGCCGCCAGCAGGGTGGGTTTGAAAGCTTTCATCAGCGAACCTCTTGTTTTTTTGGGCTTGCCGGCGAGACTAGCCACTGGCCCGGGCCGGCAGAACGCCCGAAACGTGAAAAACGCTTTTGCCTGCCAGGAAAAACCATGGACAAGTTCGCCGCTGTCAGCATGTTCGTCGCCACCGCCGAGCACGGCAGTTTCAGCCGCGCCGCAGAGCAGTTGGGCAAGACCCCGTCGGCGTTGACCAAGGCCGTCAGCCACCTGGAGGCGGAGCTGGGGGTGCGCCTGTTCGAGCGCAGCACCCGGCGCACAGTGCTCACCGAAGCGGGCAGGGTGTACCTGGAGACCGCGCGCCAGGTGTTGATGCGCCTGCACGAGGTGGGTGAGGTGGTGGGGCAGATTCAGCATGGCCTGCACGGCATCCTGCGCCTGACCGCGCCACTGGCTTATGGCCGGGCATTCCTTGATGAGGTGTGCGCGGGTTTCCTGCGCGAATACCCGCAGATCCGCCTGCGCGTGGACCTGTGCGACGCCTTCGTCGACCTGGTCGAAAGCGGCTACGACCTGGCCCTGCGCGAGGGCCGGGGCGACTTGCCGGGGTTGATCGGCAAGGCCGTCGGGCGCAACTGCCTGACCCTGTGCGCCAGCCCCGCGTACCTGGCGCGCAACCCGCTGCCGGTCACCCCGCAGACCCTCGACCGGCACGACTGGCTGTTGTACCGGCATGCCGCGTTGAGCCGGACCTACTGGTGGGTGGAGAAGGACGGCGAACGGCTCAGCCTGCTCCAACCTGCCAACGCGCGACTGGAAAGCGACAACTACGACCTGCTGCTGGCCAGCGCGCTGGCCGGGGGCGGCTTGTTCCACGTGCCCATGTGGAGCGGTGCGCCGTACCTGGCCGATGGGCGGCTGGTGCAGGTGATGGCGGATTACGCGATCGACCCGGACGCCTTCGGCCCGCAGATCCTGGCCGTGTACCCCAGCCACCGTCGGGCCACGGGCAAGGTGCTGGCGTTCATCGACTATCTGGCCGGGTATCTGGACGCGCGCGGCTTGGGCTGAACGCGCGGCATTCGATGGCGGCGCGGGCCCCAGCAGGTAGAATGGCGCTTTTGCCCGACCCATGACCGATATGAGCCCAGCCATCGCTACCCTTGAGCAACACCTGCTCGCCGCCCTCGATCCCGCCCCGACTGAGACCCGCCGTCTGTTCCATGGCCGTGGCCGTTGCTGGCCGGGGCTGGAGCAGATCACCGTCGACTGGCTCGACGGTGTGCTGTCGGTCGCGCTGTTCCGTGAACCACCCGAGGGTCAGTTGGCTGAGCTCGAGGCGATGCTGCGCAGCCTGGCCGAACGCCCGCAGTGGGCCGGCCAGGCCATGCTGTTGCAGCACCGCTACCTGCCCGACAGCCCAGGCCAGTGGCTGCTCGGTGAACCCTGCCAGCAGCGCGAAGTCACCGAGGATGGCCTGAAGTACCTGCTCGACCTGGGCGTGCGCCAGAACAACGGCCTGTTCCTCGACATGCGCTACGGCCGGCGCTGGGTGCGCGAGCAGGCGGCGGGCAAGCGGGTGCTCAACCTGTTCGCCTATACCTGCGGGTTTTCGGTGGCGGCGATTGCCGGGGGCGCCGAGCAGGTGGTCAACCTGGACATGGCCAAGTCGGCGTTGTCCCGTGGGCGTGACAACCACCGGCTCAACGGCCATGACGCCTCGCGCGTGGCGTACCTGGGGCATGAGTTGTTCAAGTCGTGGGGCAAGGTGCGCAAGTACGGGCCGTACGATCTGATCATCATCGACCCGCCGACCTTCCAGCGCGGCAGCTTCGTGCTGACCCAGGACTACGGGAAGATCCTGCGGCGCTTGCCGGAGCTGTTGACTGCGGGCGGGACGGTGCTGGCGTGTGTCAACGACCCGGGGATCGAGTCGCAGTTTCTGATTGAGGGCATGGCTGAGCATGCGCCGGGGCTGGCGTTTGTCGAGCGGTTGGAGAACCCGCCGGAGTTTCCCGATGCGGACGCGGAGGGTGGGTTGAAGGCCCTGGTATTCCGCCAGGTGTGATGTTGCCTTTGCCGGCCTCTTCGCGGGTAAACCCGCTCCCACAGGGACCCTACAGTATTCAGACCTGTAGCGATTCCCGTGGGAGCGGGTTTACCCGCGAAGGGGCCGGACCTGCCTGAATCAGTTGCTACTTATTGGTATAGATCTGGTCGAACACACCACCGTCGTTGAAGTGGGTCTTCTGCACGGTGCGCCAGTCACCGAAGGTCTTCTCCACCGAGAGGAAGTCCACTTTCGGGAAGCGGTCGGTGTACTTGGCCAGTACCTTGGCGTCACGCGGGCGCAGGTAGTTGTTGGCGGCGATTTCCTGGGCCTCAGGCGACCACAGGTACTTCAGGTATTCCTCGGCCACGGCCTGGGTGCCTTTCTTGGCCACCACCTTGTCGACCACGCTTACCGGCGGCTCGGCTTCTGCCGACACGCTTGGGTAGACCACTTCGAACTGGTCGCGGCCGAACTCGCGGGCGATCATTTCGGCTTCGTTCTCGAAGGTCACCAGCACGTCGCCGATCTGGTTGGTCATGAAGGTGGTGGTGGCGGCACGGCCGCCGGTATCGAGCACCGGCGCCTGCTTGAACAGCTTGCCGACGAAGTCGCGAGCCTTGCTCTCGTCGCCGCCCTGCTTGAGCACGTAGCCCCAGGCCGACAGGTAGGTGTAGCGGCCGTTACCCGAGGTCTTGGGGTTGGGCACGATCACCTGCACGCCGTCCTTGAGCAGGTCGGGCCAGTCTTTCAGCGCTTTCGGGTTGCCCTTGCGCACGATGAACACGGTGGCCGAGGTGAACGGCGCGCTGTTGTTCGGCAGGCGGGTCACCCAGTTGTCCGGCACCAGCTTGCCGTTGTCGGCCAGGGCATTGATGTCGGTGGCCATGTTCATGGTGATGACATCGGCCGGCAGGCCATCGATCACTGCGCGGGCCTGCTTGCTCGAGCCGCCGAAGGACATCTGCAGGTTGACCTTCTCGTTGTGTTCTTTCTCCCAGTGTTTCTGGAACGCCGGGTTGTAGTCCTTGTAGAAATCGCGCATCACGTCGTACGAGACGTTGAGCAGGGTCGGGGCGGCCTGGGCGAGGTTGCCCAGGGCCAGGCCCGCGGCCAGCAGCGAGGCGCTGAAGAGTTTTTTCACTGGGGGCATTCCTTGTTCTGGTTCAAAGGGTTGGCGATATGCCAGCGACTATAGCGGGTGGCTTTGCGTGGGTTAAAGAACAAAAAGGACTTTGGTTATGTCGTTGTCAGTACTGGCCTCTTCGCGGGTAAACCCGCTCCCACAAGGAGGTCACAATACTTCCGGGTTGCGCAGTACCTGTGGGAGCGGGTTTACCCGCGAAGAGGCCAGCACAAGCAACCTCATTGCTTGGGAAACAACGCATTCCCACACCGCGAACAGAACGCCGCGCCATGTTCGTGGTGGTGCTTGGCGCAGGTCGGGCAATCGTGCTGCAACTGTTCCCCACGCAGCGCATTGGCCAGCTCGGCGGTAAAGATGCCGGTAGGCACGGCAATGATCGAGTAACCGATGATCATCACCAGCGACGACAGCACCTGCCCCAGCGGCGTCTTCGGCACGATGTCGCCGAAGCCCACGGTGGTCAGGGTGACGATGGCCCAGTAGATGCCCTTGGGGATGCTGGTGAAACCATGCTCGGGCCCTTCGATCACGTACATCAGGGTGCCGAACACCGTCACCAGGGTCGACACGCTGACCAGGAACACGATGATCTTCTGCTTGCTGCCCTGCAGCGCCGCCAGCAGGTAGTGGGCCTGCTTGAGGTAGGGGCTGAGCTTGAGCACCCGGAAGATCCGCAGCATGCGGATGACGCGGATGATCAGCAGGTACTGGGCATCGCTGTAGTACAGGGCGAGGATCCCCGGCACGATCGCCAGCAGGTCCACCAGCCCATAGAAGCTGAAGGCGTAGCGCAGCGGTTTGGGCGAGCAGTACAGGCGGGTGATGTATTCGGCGAGGAAGATCGCCGTGAAACCCCACTCGATGGCGGCCAGCAGGCCGGCGTAGCCCTGGTGTACTTCGTCGATGCTGTCGAGGATCACCGTGACCAGGCTGGCGAGGATGATCAGCAGCAGGGCCTTGTCGAAGCGTCTTCCAGCTGCGGTATCGGTCTGGAAGACGATGACGTAGAGCCGCTCGCGCAGGCTTGCAGGGTTATCCATGGGCGCGTTCCATTGTGCAAATGGGCAGAGCCTAGGGGCTGGCTATCAGCTGTGCAAGCGCGGCGCGTTGCGGCGTTGATTGAGCTGCGCCAGGTGGCTGCCCAGGTGCATCAGCCAGCAGGCGACCACGAACGGCGCGGTCAGTCCGGCGATCGGCAGCAGGTTGAACAGCGGTTGCAGCAACAGCGCCAGGGCGATGGCCAGTAACGTCACCCAGGGCCGCTCACCCTGGCGGCTGAAGGCCAGTGCAGCCAATGCCGCGTTGAAACCGTACAGCCCTAGCCAGGCCCCTTGCGCCTCACCGGCCAGCAGCGCAACACCACCACCGATGGCCGCACCGATCACCGCCCAGGTGGCGGCATAGGGGTTGGCAAAGTACATCCCGATGACGATCAGCAACCCGGCCATTGGCTTGTCGAGCAGGAAGATCTGCCCGATGCCGCGCAGCATGGCATACAGCGGGTCGGCCTCGACGTAGCTGTTGGTGGTGGGTTCGGCCAGCAGCAGCGCGGCCCAGCCGAGCAGCACGAAGGGGGCGGTGTAGGCCACCAGCAGCTTGCCACCGCGTTTTCGCCATTGATGGGTGAGCATGCTCGACAGCCCCCCGGCGGCGATGATCAGCGGCGGCAGGATGGCCGACCAGGGCAATACGGTGCTGATCAGGATGCCGATCAGCACGCCGTTATAGCAGTACAGCCCGGCCTGGCGGTCGGTGCGGTCATAGCCGCGACGTTGGGCGGTGAGCAGGCCGGCGAGGGCGCCGAGCAGGGCGCCGCCGACCAGCGCAGGGGCGGTCAGCAGGATGGCCAGCAGGCAGCACAGGCCGCACAGGGGGTTGCGCAGCAACAGCACCTGGCTGAAACCGTTGAGCAGCGCCGTGGCCCAGTCAGGGCACGGGTTGACGAAATTTTTGGTGTACATGGGCAGTCGGTAAGGTGAGTGGTCAGCGGTGGGCCTCTTTGGGCCTCGGTTTTCCGCAAGGTTGTTGTCGCGGTGCAAGGGGAGGGCTTTGCCCTCCATTCGCTGGCAAGCCAGCTCCCACAGGGATCGCGCATGTGGGAGCCGGCTTGCCGGCGAAAGGGGCGCAAAGCGCCCCCAGCGATCTCAGACCAAGGTCTCGATCCGCAGCGTATTAGTCGAACCTGGCTTGCCGAAAGGCACACCGGCGGTGATCAGCAGCGTGTCGCCGCGGCTGGCCATGCCTTGTGCCTGGGCGATCTCCAGCGCGGTGGAGACCACCTCGTCGACCTGGCGCAGGCGGTCGTTGACCACCGAGTGCACACCCCAGGCCACGCTCAGGCGCCGTGCGGTATTGAGGTTCGGCGTCAGGTTGAGGATCGGCGCCCGTGGCCGCTCGCGGGCGGCGCGCAGGGTGGAGTTCCCCGACTCGCTGTAGTTGACCAGCACCGCCACCGGCAGGATGCCGCTGATGCGGCGGATCGCGCAGCTGATGGCATCCGACACGGTGGCCTCGGCCTTGGGCCGGCCGACGTCGAGCTGGGCCTGGTAGTCCGGGCCGTTCTCCACCTGGCGGATGATCTTGCTCATCATCTGCACCGCTTCCAGCGGGTAGTCACCCGAGGCAGTCTCGGCCGACAGCATCACCGCGTCCGCACCTTCGGCCACGGCGTTGGCCACGTCGGTGACTTCGGCGCGGGTCGGGGCAGGGGAGAAGCGCATGGATTCGAGCATCTGCGTGGCCACCACCACCGGTTTACCCAGCTGGCGGCAGGTGCCGATGATGGCTTTCTGGATCTGCGGCACGCTCTCGGCCGGGACTTCCACGCCCAGGTCGCCACGGGCGACCATGATCGCGTCGGACAGCTCGGCGATGGCTTGCAGTTGCTCGACCGCCGAGGGCTTCTCGATCTTGGCCATCAGGTAGGCGCGGTCGCCGATCAGCTGGCGTGCCTCGACGATGTCTTCCGGGCGCTGCACGAACGACAGGGCCACCCAGTCCACGCCCAGCTCCAGGCCGAAGGTGAGGTCGCGGCGGTCTTTGTCGGTGAGCGGGGACAGGTCGAGCACCGCTTGCGGCACGTTGACGCCCTTGCGGTCGGACAGCTCGCCGCCGGCCAGCACTTCGGTGTCGATGGCATCGGCGTGCTTGGCGGTCACCCGCAGGCGCAGCTTGCCGTCATCGAGCAGCAGGTCCATGCCGGGCTCCAGCGCGGCGATGATCTCCGGGTGCGGCAGGTTCACCCGGCGGCTGTCGCCCGGGGTCTTGTCCAGGTCCAGGCGCAGGGCCTGGCCACGCTGCAGTTGCACCTTGCCGTCGGCGAAGCGGCCAACGCGCAGTTTCGGGCCTTGCAGGTCCATGAGGATGCCCAGCGGGTAGTTGAGCTGTTGCTCGACTTCGCGGATCCACTGATAGCGCAGGGCGTGATCGGCGTGTTCGCCGTGGCTGAAGTTGAGGCGGAAGATGTTCACCCCGGCTTCGACCAGCTGGCGGATGTCATCGATGCCTTTGATCGCAGGCCCGAGGGTGGCGAGGATTTTTACTTTTTTATCAGGCGTCATGATTGCGGGGTCTCGAGGATCAGGATGGCGCGGAAGTCGTTGACGTTGGTACGGGTCGGCTCTGTGACGATCAGCGCATCGAGGGCGGCGAAGTAGCCGTAGCCGTTGTTGTTGTCCAGCTCATCGCTGGCCGACAGGCCCAGGGCCTCGGCGCGGGCGTAGCTGTCCGGGGTCATGTAGGCGCCGGCGTTCTCTTCCGAGCCGTCGATGCCGTCGGTGTCACCGGCCAGGGCGTACACGCCCGGCAGGCCCTTGAGGCTTTCGGTGAGGCTGAGCAGGAACTCGGCGTTGCGCCCGCCGCGGCCGTTGCCGCGCACGGTGACGGTGGTCTCGCCGCCGGAGAGGATCACGCAGGGCGCCTTCAGTGGCTGGCCATGCAGGACGATCTGCCGGGCGATGCCGGCGTGGACCTTGGCCACTTCCCGCGACTCGCCTTCCAGGTCGCCGAGGATCAGCGGGCTGAAGCCGGCCTGGCGGGCTTTCACGGCGGCGGCCTCCAGCGACTGCTGGGGTTTGGCGATCAGCTGGAAGTGGCTGCGCGCCAGCGCCGGGTCGTCGGCCTTGACGGTTTCGGAGGCCGGGTTGTTGAGCCAGTCGATGACGGCTTTGGGGGCCTCGATGCTGTAGCGCTTGATGATCGCCAGGGCATCGGCCGAGGTGCTCGGGTCGGCCACGGTAGGGCCGGAGGCGATGACCGTGGCCAGGTCGCCCGGTACGTCGGAAATCGCATAGGTGTAGACGGTGGCCGGCCAGCAGGCTTTGGCCAGGCGGCCGCCCTTGATCGCCGAGAGGTGCTTGCGCACGCAGTTCATCTCGCCGATGGTGGCGCCGGACTTGAGCAGCGCCTTGTTGATCTGCTGCTTGTCGGCCAGGGTCAGGCCTTCGGCGGGCAGGGCCAGCAGGGCCGAACCGCCGCCAGACAGCAGGAAGATGACGCGGTCGTCTTCAGTGAGGTTGCTGACCAGCTCGAGCACGCGCTTGGCCACGGCCAGGCCGGCGGCGTCGGGGACCGGGTGGGCGGCTTCGACCACTTCGATTTTTTGGCAGTTGGCGCCGTGGCCGTAGCGGGTGACGACCAGGCCTGAGACTTCGCCCTGCCAGCTCTTTTCGACCACTTCGGCCATGGCGGCGGCGGCTTTGCCTGCACCGATGACGATGACCCGGCCGCTGCGGTCGGCGGGCAGGTAGGGTTCGAGGACCTGACGGGGGTGGGCGGCGGCGATGGCTGTGTCGAACAGTTCGCGCAGGAGGTTTTGTGGATCGACCGACATGGCAGGCTCCCAATTATTGTTGTTCTGCAGAATCAAAAACGCCCCTGGAACTGCCTCCGTGCAGGCCGAACCAGGGGCGGTCCCCACAGCTGCAAGCTTCAAGCTACAAGCTGCAAGCAAAAGCAGATTCGCTTTTACTGGCCGCTTGAGGCTTGCAGCTTGAAGCTTATTTCTCGTCGCGGATCGAGAAGTTGGCCATGTGCTCCAGGCCTTTGATCAGCGCCGAGTGGTCCCAGTTGCCGCCGCCCAGGGCCTGGCAGGTGTTGAACACTTGCTGGGCATTGGACGTGTTGGGCAGGTTGATGCCCAGCTCCTTGGCGCCTTGCAGGGCCAGGTTCAGGTCCTTCTGGTGCAGGTTGATGCGGAAGCCTGGGTCGAAGGTGCCTTTGATCATGCGTTCGGCATGCACTTCGAGGATCTTCGAGGAGGCGAAGCCGCCCATCAGGGCCTCGCGCACCTTGGCTGGATCTGCGCCGTTCTTGGCAGCGAACAGCAGCGCTTCGGCAACGGCCTGGATGTTCAGGGCGACGATGATCTGGTTGGCGACCTTGGCCGTCTGGCCGTCACCGTTGCCGCCCACGCGGGTGATGTTCTTGCCCATGGCTTCGAACAGCGGCAGGGCGCGTTCGAAGGCTTTCGGGCAGCCGCCGACCATGATGCTCAGGGTGGCGGCCTTGGCGCCGACTTCACCGCCGGATACCGGGGCGTCCAGGTAGGCGGCGCCGGTGGCCTTGATCTTCTCGGCGAAGGCTTTGGTGGCGGTAGGCGAGATCGAGCTCATGTCGATCACGACCTTGTTCGGGCCCACGCCTTCGGCAACGCCGTTTTCACCGAACAGGACGCTTTCGACCTGCGGGGTGTCGGGCACCATGACGATGATGAATTCAGCTTCCTGGGCCACTTCCTTGGGGTTGGCCAGGGCCACGCCGCCGGCGGCGATCAGGTTGGCCGGAGCGGCGTCGTGGTGGGTCGATACGAAGATGCTGTGACCTGCTTTTTGCAGGTTCTGGGCCATGGGGTTGCCCATGATGCCGGTGCCGATGAAACCGATTTTAGCCATGAGAGATTACCTCGTTGTAATTGTTGAATCTCGATGGAGCAGGCTGAACAGGCCCCTGTGGGAGCGGGTTTACCCGCGAAGCAGGCACTGCGGTGGATGGCACCGGCTTCGCCGGTGTTCGCGGGTGAACCCGCTCCCACAGTGTCCTGTGTTCAACAGGGGCCTGCGCTCAGCCGTTAGATTGCGTTATGCGTCTTCAGCCAGCCCAGACCCGCCTCGGTGGTGGTCTTGGGCTTGTACTCCGCGCCCACCCAGCCCTGGTAACCGATGCGGTCCAGGTGCTCGAACAGGAAGCGGTAGTTGATCTCGCCGGTGCCGGGCTCGTGGCGGCCCGGGTTGTCGGCCAGCTGCACGTGGTTGATCAGCGCCAGGTTGGCTTCCAGGGTGCGGGCCAGGTCACCTTCCATGATCTGCATGTGGTAGATGTCGTACTGCAGGAACAGGTTGTCGCTGCCCACTTCGGCCTGGATTTCCAGGGCCTGCTGGGTGGTGTTCAGGTAGAAGCCGGGGATGTCGCGGGTGTTGATCATTTCCATGACCAGGCGGATCCCGGCGGCCTTGAGCTTGTCGGCGGCGTAGCGCAGGTTTTCCACGAAGGTCTTGCGTACGGTGGCGCAGTCCGGGCCTTGCGGACGGATGCCGGCCAGGGCGTTGACCTGGGTATTGCCCAGCACCTTGGCGTACTCGATGGCCTTGTCGACGCCGGCGCGGAACTCTTCGACGCGGTCCGGGTGGCAGGTGATGCCGCGCTCACCCTTGGCCCAGTCACCGGCCGGCAGGTTGAACAGCACCTGGGTCAGGCCGTGGGCGTCGAGCTGCTGCTTGATCTCGGCGGCGCTGAAATCGTACGGGAAGAGGTATTCGACACCGCTGAAGCCAGCATCGGCGGCGGCCTTGAAGCGGGCCAGGAAGTCCTGTTCGGTGAACAGCATGGACAGGTTGGCAGCGAAGCGAGGCATGGTTGTCTCCTTGCAATGAGGGCCCCCGGCACGCCGGTGCGCGGGGGCGTCAGGCAATCAGTCGAGCATCGAGATGGCGGTTGGCGCGTCGTTGCCGACCAGGGCGAGGTCTTCGAACTCGTTGACCGCGTTGATCTCGGTGCCCATGGAAATGTTGGTGACGCGCTCGAGGATCACTTCGACCACGACCGGTACGCGGAACTCTTCGGCCATCTTCTGCGCCTTGAGCAGGGCAGGGGCGATCTCGGCCGGTTCGAACACGCGGATGGCCTTGCAACCCAGGCCTTCGACCACGGCGACGTGGTCGACACCGTAGGTGGCGGCGTCGGTGGAGTTGATGTTCTCGAACGCCAGTTGTACACAGTAATCCATGTCGAAGCCACGCTGCGCCTGGCGGATCAGGCCGAGGTAGGCGTTGTTCACCAGCACGTGGACGTACGGCAGGTTGAACTGCGCGCCCACTGCCAGCTCTTCGATCATGAACTGGAAGTCGTAGTCACCGGACAGCGCGACAACCTTGCGCTTCGGGTCGGCCTTGACCACGCCCAGGGCTGCAGGGATGGTCCAGCCCAGCGGGCCGGCCTGGCCGCAGTTGATCCAGTGGCGTGGCTTGTACACGTGCAGGAACTGCGCGCCGGCGATCTGCGACAGGCCGATGGTGCTGACGTAGGTGGTGTCCTTGCCGAACACTTCGTTCATTTCCTGGTACACGCGCTGTGGCTTGACCGGAACGTTGTCGAAGTTGGTCTTGCGCTGCAGGGTCGCCTTGCGCTGCTGGCAGTCTTCCAGCCAGGCCTTGCGGCACTTCAGCTTGCCGGCGGCTTTCCACTCGCGGGCCACTTCGAGGAACACGTCCAGCGCCTTGCCGGCGTCGGAGACGATGCCCAGGTCCGGGGTGAACACGCGGCCGATCTGGGTTGGCTCGATGTCCACGTGCACGAACTTGCGGCCTTCGGTGTAGACGTCGACGGAGCCGGTGTGGCGGTTGGCCCAACGGTTGCCGATACCGAACACCAGGTCGGATTTGAGCATGGTCGCGTTGCCGTAGCGGTGCGAGGTCTGCAGGCCGACCATGCCGACCATCAGTGCGTGGTCGTCAGGGATGGTGCCCCAGCCCATCAGGGTCGGGACTACCGGTACGCCGGTCAGTTCGGCGAACTCGACCAGCTTGTCGCTGGCGTCTGCGTTGATGATGCCGCCACCGGCTACCAGCAGTGGGCGCTCGGCGTCATTGAGCAGGGCCAGGGCTTTTTCGGCCTGTACGCGGGTGGCGGACGGCTTGTTGATCGCCAGTGGCTCGTAGGCGTCGATGTCGAATTCGATCTCGGCCATCTGCACGTCGAACGGCAGGTCGATCAGCACAGGGCCTGGGCGGCCGGTGCGCATTTCATAGAAGGCCTTCTGGAACGCATAAGGCACCTGGCCCGGCTCCAGCACGGTGGTCGCCCACTTGGTGACCGGCTTGACGATGCTGGTGATGTCGACGGCCTGGAAGTCTTCCTTGTGCAGGCGGGCACGCGGAGCCTGGCCGGTGATGCAGAGGATCGGGATGGAGTCGGCCGACGCACTGTACAGGCCGGTGACCATGTCGGTGCCGGCAGGGCCGGAGGTGCCGATGCATACGCCGATGTTGCCCGGGTTGGCGCGGGTGTAGCCCTCGGCCATGTGCGAGGCACCTTCGACGTGGCGAGCGAGGACGTGATCGATGCCACCGACTTTTTTCAGGGCCGAGTAAAGCGGGTTGATCGCGGCGCCAGGAATGCCGAACGCGGTATCTACACCTTCACGGCGCATGACCAGAACGGCTGCATCGATTGCTCTCATTTTGCTCATGGTTTGTGCCTCATCGATTTTGTAATTGTATACAACTTGCTTTGCGACAGAGTGTATTCACGCTTCGACCCAAAGGTCAATCCATTTTCGTCGGCAGGCTGTGATTGGCGTCTGGGCCCGATAAAAGCGGCATTTCGTCGCAGTCGGTACGATTGAGTCAAATTATTGTATACAAAACATATCTCTGTTGTGTTCTATTCTCTCATCGGTTTTCAACTGCCCTCAGGGCTTCTCACAACAAGAAGAGGACCTTTTCATGAACGCATTGACCCTTAAAGTCGCCGTCGGCGTGGTAAACGCTGCGCTGGCCGCAGGCCGCAAGATCAACGCAGCGCCATTGACCGTGGCGGTGCTGGATGCCGGCGGGCACCTGCTGGCGCTGCAACGGGAGGACGGCGCCAGCCTGCTGCGGCCGGAGGTGGCCATCGGCAAGGCCTGGGGCGCAGTGGCCCTGGGCAAGGGCTCGCGCCTGCTGGCGCTGGACTCGCAGCAGCGGCCGGCGTTCTATGCCGCGTTGAATGGCTTGGGTGAGCGGCCGGTGGTGCCGGTGCCGGGCGGCGTGCTGATTCGCGATCAGGACGGCAAGGTGCTGGGTGCGGTAGGGATCAGCGGGGATACGTCGGATATCGACGAGCAGTGTGCGATCAGTGCGATCGAAGAGCTGGGGCTGACGGCGGATGCCGGGGTTGCTGCCTGATTCTTTATTGACGCTACCGGCCCTTTCGCGGGTAA
>NZ_JBOBDM010000029.1:0-75446 GCF_050586605.1 Pseudomonas sp. ES1
AAGTCACACAAAACAGCTGCCCCACAGCTAACACCGCAGGGCCATAACAGGAACCATTTCTACAAATCCGGTCATAAGGTGTGTCCCGAGTGCCGCGCCAGATCATCCAAGAACTGCCCGAACCATTCGGGTAACGACTTGGAAGCCACTGTCACAGGATTCAGGATGCTTGAATTAGTTGCCGCGTTTATCTGCCTCACCACCCTCCTCACCTATGTGAACTACCGCTTCATCGGCCTGCCACCCGCCATCGGCGTGATGGTCACGGCGCTGCTGTTCTCCCTGATGCTCCAGGGCCTGAGCCTGATCGGCTTCCCCGGCCTTGAAGAACGCGTCGAAGGGCTGATGAACCAGATCGACTTCAACGACCTGCTGATGCACTGGATGCTGGCGTTCCTGCTGTTTGCCGGCGCCCTGCACGTCAACCTTGCCGACCTGCGCAGCTACCGCTGGCCGATCGGCCTGCTGGCCACCGTCGGCGTGCTGATCGCCACCGTGGTGATCGGCTACCTGGCGCACTGGGTGTTCGGTCTGTTCGGCTGGAACGTGCCACTGATCTACTGCCTGCTGTTCGGTGCGCTGATCTCGCCGACCGACCCGATCGCCGTACTCGGCGCATTGCGGACCGCCAACGCGTCGAAACCGCTGAAGACCACCATCGTCGGCGAATCGCTGTTCAACGACGGCACCGCGGTGGTGGTGTTCACCGTGCTGTTGGGCATCATCCAGCTGGGCGAGACGCCGAGCGTTGCCGACACGGCCCTGCTGTTCGCCCGTGAAGCGATTGGCGGCGTGGTCTTCGGTGGCCTGATCGGCTATGCCACCTATCGCATGATCAAGAGCGTCGAGCAGTACCAGGTCGAAGTGATGCTGACCCTGGCGCTGGTGATCGGCGGCTCGGCGATGTGCTACGAACTGCACGTCTCGGCGCCGATCGCCATGGTGGTGGCCGGCCTGATCATCGGCAACCTGGGGCGCAACCTGGCGATGAACGACATGACCCGCCGCTACATGGACGGGTTCTGGGAACTGATCGACGACATGCTCAACGCCCTGCTGTTCGCCTTGATCGGCCTGGAGCTGTTGCTGCTGCCGTTCAACTGGCTGCACCTGGCGGCGGGTGGCGTGCTGGCGGTGGCGGTGCTGGCCTCGCGCCTGCTGACCGTGGCGCCGGCGATCCTGCTGCTGCGCCGCTGGCGCACGGTGCCGCAGGGCACCATTCGCGTACTGACCTGGGGTGGTTTGCGCGGGGGCGTTTCGGTGGCGCTGGCGCTGTCGTTGCCGCTAGGTGAAGAGCGCGACCTGCTGCTGTCGATCACCTACATCGTGGTGTTGTCGTCGATCCTGATTCAAGGCCTGACGGTCGGCAAGGTAGTGAAGGGCGTGAGCCAGCAAGCCTGATACATCGTGTTGGCTTCTTCGCGGGTAAACCCGCTCCCACAGGTGTTGTGAGAGCCTGTGGAAGCGGGTTTACCCGCGAAGAAGCCAACGCAGACCTTACTCTACGGCGCTGTCCGGGAACTGGTCCTGGATGTACTTGATCTCGGTGCGCCCATGGGCGGCCGGCAAGCCATCTTCACCCAGGTTGACGAAGACCATCTTGTCCACCGTGAGAATGGCCTTGCGGCTGATCTTGTTGCGCACTTCGCACTTGAGGGTGATGGAGGTGCGGCCAAACTCGGTGGCGGTAATGCCCAGCTCGATGATGTCGCCCTGGCGCGAGGCGCTGACAAAGTTGATTTCGGAAATGTACTTGGTCACCACGCGCTGGTTGCCCAGCTGGACGATGGCGTAGATCGCCGCTTCCTCGTCGATCCAGCGCAGCAGGCTGCCGCCGAACAGCGTGCCATTGGGGTTGAGGTCTTCGGGTTTTACCCATTTGCGGGTGTGAAAGTTCATCGTGACTCCTGACCTGCCAGTTTGACGTGCGGTAATGATGGCAGACCGGCGAGTCACGCTCCATTTACCATCGACTATCGTCGCGATTAATCGACAGAAAGTCTTGGGTGTGTCACACGCGCACGGCTATAATCGCTGCCGATCAAAATGGCCCCCACAGCGGTGGCCATCCCGCCACCCGACCGAGGGGCGCTGCAGCAGGTTCGTCCTGTCAGGCTCGGTTGGGGCGTTGTCCGCCAAGCGGACGCTCAACGCACAACGGCGCCCATTCGCACACTACGAATGGAGGCTCTTCATGAGCGCTGTAAACACGCCTGCCGGCTTTGCCGATTTCAAAGTCGCCGACATCTCCCTGGCCGCCTGGGGCCGTCGCGAAACCATCATCGCCGAGTCGGAAATGCCTGCGCTGATGGGCCTGCGTCGCAAGTACCTGGCCGAGCAACCGCTCAAGGGTGCGAAGATCCTGGGCTGCATCCACATGACCATCCAGACCGCCGTGCTGATCGAAACCCTGGTTGCCCTGGGTGCCGAAGTGCGCTGGTCGTCCTGCAACATCTTCTCGACTCAAGACCAGGCCGCCGCTTCGATCGCTGCCGCCGGTATCCCGGTATTCGCCTGGAAAGGTGAAACCGAAGAAGAGTACGAGTGGTGCCTGGAGCAGACCATCCTCAAAGATGGCCAGCCATGGGACGCCAACATGATCCTCGACGACGGCGGCGACCTGACCGAACTGCTGCACAAGAAGTACCCAGCCGTTCTGGACCGCGTCCACGGCGTGACCGAAGAAACCACCACCGGCGTTCACCGCCTGCTGGACATGCTGGCCAAGGGCGAGCTGAAAGTCCCGGCGATCAACGTCAACGACTCGGTCACCAAGAGCAAGAACGACAACAAGTACGGCTGCCGTCACAGCCTCAACGACGCCATCAAGCGTGGTACCGACCACCTGCTGTCGGGCAAGCAAGCCCTGGTGATCGGTTACGGTGACGTGGGCAAGGGCTCGGCCCAGTCCCTGCGTCAGGAAGGCATGATCGTCAAGGTCACCGAAGTCGACCCGATCTGCGCCATGCAAGCCTGCATGGACGGCTTCGAGCTGGTTTCGCCGTTCATCGACGGTAACAACGACGGCACCGAAGCGAGCATCGACAAGGCCCTGCTGGGCAAGATCGACCTGATCGTCACCACCACCGGTAACGTCAACGTCTGCGACGCCAACATGCTCAAGGCCCTGAAGAAGCGTGCCGTGGTGTGCAACATCGGCCACTTCGACAACGAAATCGACACCGCCTTCATGCGTAAAAACTGGGCCTGGGAAGAGGTCAAGCCGCAGGTGCACAAGATCCACCGCACCGGCGCTGGCGACTTCGACCCGCAGAACGACGACTACCTGATCCTGCTGGCCGAAGGCCGCCTGGTGAACCTGGGCAACGCCACTGGTCACCCAAGCCGCATCATGGACGGTTCGTTCGCCAACCAGGTCCTGGCCCAGATCTTCCTGTTCGAGCAGAAGTACGCTGACCTGTCGGCCGAGAAGAAAGCCGAGCGCCTGACCGTCGAAGTACTGCCGAAGAAACTCGACGAAGAAGTGGCCCTGGAAATGGTCCGCGGCTTCGGCGGCGTGGTCACTAAACTGACCAAGCAGCAAGCTGACTACATCGGTGTGACCGTCGAAGGTCCGTTCAAGCCGCACGCCTACCGCTACTAAGCGGCAAGCTTGAAGCTGCAAGCGACAAGCAAAGGCAGACCGTGCCGTTGCCGCTTGCAGCTTTCGCATCAAAGATCTTGAACGACGCCCAAGCCAGATCGGCCATCACCGGTCTGGCTTTTACTTGCAGCTTGCCGCTTGAAGCTTGCTGCTTGAGGAACGAGTGATGTCACAAGAACGCCGCTACAGTTTCGAGTTCTTCCCCACCAAGACCGATGCCGGCCACGAAAAGCTGATGGGCGTCGCCCGCCAGCTGGCCAGCTACAACCCGGACTTCTTCTCCTGCACCTACGGTGCCGGGGGCTCCACCCGCGACCGCACGCTCAACACCGTGCTGCAGCTGGAGAACGAAGTGAAGGTGCCCGCCGCCCCGCACCTGTCGTGCGTGGGGGACAGCAAGGACGACCTGCGTTCGTTGCTGGCCGAATACCAGGCCGCAGGCATCAAGCGCATCGTCGCCCTGCGCGGCGACTTGCCTTCGGGCATGGGCATGGCCAGCGGCGAGCTGCGTTACGCCAGCGACCTGGTCGAGTTCATCCGCCAGGAAACCGGCGATCATTTCCACCTGGAAGTGGCCGCGTACCCGGAGATGCACCCACAGGCGCGCAACTTCGAGAACGATCTGGCCAATTTCGTGCACAAGGTCAAGGCCGGTGCCGACAGCGCCATCACCCAGTACTTCTTCAACGCCGACAGCTACTTCTACTTTGTCGAGCGCGCACAGAAACTGGGCGTGGACATCCCGGTGGTGCCCGGCATCATGCCGATCACCAACTACAGCAAGCTGGCGCGCTTCTCCGACGCCTGCGGCGCCGAGATCCCGCGCTGGATCCGCAAGCAGCTGGAAGCCTATGCCGACGACACCGCCAGCATCCAGGCCTTCGGTGAAGAAGTGATCACCCGCATGTGCGAACAACTGCTGCAAGGCGGCGCACCGGGCCTGCACTTCTACACCCTGAACCAGGCCGAGCCGAGCCTGGCGATCTGGAACAACCTGAAGCTGCCGCGCTGAAAATCGTCGCCATGAAGAAGGCTTTGGCTTAGGCTAAAGCCTTCTTCACTTTTGCCTCGCGATAGGTTAACGGCCCGTATGCAGCACCCAGTCTCCGCCAATCCCCAGCTTGTCTACCTGGCATTCGGCCCGGCCACCTATCACCAGGAGGCCTGTTTCAGCATCGTCAGTGCCCTCGCGCACCTGCGCAGCACGCCCGGCGAAGCCATCGACATCCAGGTCTACACCGACAACCTCGAGCCCTACCGCCAGCTGCCGGTAACCGCCCACCTGCTGGACGAAGCCACCCGCAAGGCCTGGAACCAGCCCCACGGCTATCACTTTCGCAGCAAGCACGTACTGATCCGCCAGATCCTCGAACAGCACCCGCTGGCGGTGCTCATCGACACCGACACCTTCTTCCGCGCCTCGCCCATGCAGCTGTTCCACCGCGTCGTGCCCGGCACACTGCTGTGCAACGCCATCGGCGGGCGTTTTGGCGACAACCCGCACTGCGCACTGCACCAGGCCCTGGCGGGCATCCTCAAGGAGCGCGGCCTGGCCGATGAGCAGATGCCACTGCTCAACTCCGGCGTGATCGGCCTGAACGCCAGCGACGCGGCGCTGCTCGACCAGTCCATCGCCATGATGGACGAGTTCCACCCCCTCGCCCCGAAAGCCTACACCCTCGAGGAATTCTGCCTGGCGGTGGCGGCCTATCGCACCCTCAAGGTCAGCGCGTGCACCGACGTCATCCACCACTACTGGAGCCGCAAGGCCCAGTTCCGCGCGAAGATCCAGGCCTGGCTGCGCAAGCACGGCGAAGCAATGCTGAGCGAGGCGGCGCTGGCCGATGTGCCACTGGTCAACGACCAACTGCCACGGCCACCCTCCCTGCACCGCTTGGGCTACAAGGCGTTGACCTACATGCTCCCCGGCCAGCATCGGCAGTTCGCCCGCGAACTGCTGTACGGCTGCTATCCGTATACCAACGAATTCGACCGCGCCTGCGCCTCGGCCTGGTGGGACAAGGCCCTGGAAAACCTCAGCCAGCGTCATGGCCGACCAGACCCGGAGCAGCTGCGACGCTGCCTGCGCCATCCAGGCCTGCGCCTGTCACTGGGCAGCCGCCGCGGCGAAGTCGAGTCCTACCTGCTGAATCAGCACCAAGGCTGATCGGCATGCCGGGCACGCCATCGCGGACTCGCCAGCCTTGACCCTGCCCCGCGCCCTGCTCAGCCTGTTACGCCCCTTAAGCCTGTTGCTGCTTGCCTGCCTGAGCCCACTGGCCCACAGCGAACGCCTGCGTATCGTCAGCGACGACTGGGCGCCCTACCTCTATCAGGAGAACGGCCAGCCCAAGGGCATCGACTATGAAGTGACCAACGAAGTGTTCAAGCGCCTGGGGGTCGATGTGCAATGGGAGTTCATGCCCTGGAAGCGCTGCCTGGCGATGATCCAGCAGGGCCTGGCCGACGGCGTGATGGACATCTTCCGGGTCGACTCGCGCCAGGCCTACATGGTCTACCCGGACGAGCCGATGTCCGACGTCGAGTTCGTCCTGTACCAGGCCCGTAGCCGCCGCCATGCCGTGCAGGCACTCGAAGACCTCGCCGGCCTGACCGTGGGCACCTCACCGGGTTACGCCTATAGCGATGCTTTCACCGCGTCCACGCTATTTCGTCGCGAATCGGCGCCCAGCCACGAAGCCAACTTTGGCAAGCTGGCGCTGGGGCGCATCGACCTGCTGATCACCGACCGCAAGGTCGGGCGCTACCTGAGCCGCAGGCTCGGGCTTGACCAGCAGGTCGAAGCGCTGCCACTGGTGATCGCCCGCCAGACCCAATACCTGGGCCTGGCCCGCAAGTCGGGCCGCGAGCAACTGGCCCAGGCGTTCTCCGATGAACTGCGACGGTTCAAGCAGGAGCCCGGCTACGCCGCCATCAATGCACGCTATATCGGCGAAGACGCTATTCCTTTCGCCGTTGAGCAGCAGGAACGCAGCACACGCTGATTGCTCTGTTATACTCGGGCCTTCCCGCCCGGCTCACGCCCGGACGCTCGGCCTCGCTGCAGGCATCTCGAGCAGCGGCGCAGCACACACAGTGCCCACCCGCCACCTCCAGGATGCACAGTAAACGCCCAGCTGGACCGGACGCGATCGCATCCCTCAGATGCCCGTCGCGCCAGGCAGAACACCCCATAGGGCCTAGCCCCCACGAGAACAGGATTGCCCATGTCCTTTGCTTCCCTCGGTCTCTCCGAGGCACTTGTCCGCGCTATCGAAGCCGCGGGCTATACCCAGCCCACGCCAGTGCAACAGCGGGCCATTCCCGCCGTGTTGCAAGGCCGCGACCTGATGGTTGCCGCCCAGACAGGTACAGGTAAAACCGGCGGCTTCGCGCTCCCTATTCTCGAGCGCCTGTTCCCGGGTGGCCACCCCGACAAATCGCAACGCCACGGCCCACGCCAGCCGCGTGTGCTGGTGCTGACCCCGACCCGTGAGCTGGCCGCGCAAGTGCATGACAGCTTCAAGGTCTATGCCCGTGACCTGAACTTCATCAGCGCCTGCATCTTTGGCGGCGTCGGCATGAATCCGCAGGTCCAGGCCATGGCCAAGGGCGTCGACGTGCTGGTGGCCTGCCCTGGCCGCCTGCTCGACCTGGCCGGCCAGGGCAGCGTCGACCTGTCCCACGTCGAGATCCTGGTGCTGGACGAAGCAGACCGCATGCTCGACATGGGCTTCATCCACGATGTGAAGAAAGTGCTGGCACGCCTGCCGGCCAAGCGCCAGAACCTGCTGTTCTCGGCCACCTTCTCCAAAGACATCACCGACCTGGCCGACAAGCTGCTGCACAACCCCGAGCGCATCGAGGTCACGCCGCCGAACACCACCGTCGAGCGTATCGAGCAGCGCGTCTACCGCCTGCCCGCCAGCCACAAGCGCGCGCTGCTGGCACACCTGATCACCCTCGGTGCCTGGGAGCAGGTGCTGGTGTTCACCCGCACCAAGCACGGCGCCAACCGCCTGGCCGAGTACCTTGAAAAGCACGGCCTGACCGCCGCCGCGATCCACGGCAACAAGAGCCAGAACGCGCGCACCAAAGCGCTGGCCGACTTCAAGGCCAACACCGTGCGCGTACTGGTGGCCACCGATATCGCCGCCCGCGGCCTGGACATCGACCAGTTGCCCCATGTGGTCAACTTCGAACTGCCCAACGTCGAGGAAGACTACGTTCACCGCATTGGCCGTACGGGTCGTGCCGGCCGTTCCGGCGAAGCCATTTCGATGGTCGCCCCGGATGAAGAGAAGCTGCTCAAGAGCATCGAGCGCGTCACCAAGCAGAAGATCCCGGATGGCGACTGGATGGGCTTCGATGCTTCGCAAGTCGAGGCAGAGAAACCGGAGGTGCGCGAGCGCCAGCCAAACGCCGGGCGCGGTGGCCGCAACCAGCAGGCTCGTGGCGATGCCAAGAAAGAAGGCAGCGGCGGGCGCAAGGACAAAGGCAAGGATCAAGGCAAGAGCAAGCCGGCAGCCGAGAAGTCGGCAGACAAGGACAAGGCCGACGACAAGCCGCAGCAGGGCCGCCAGCGTAAACCTCGCGATGGCAAACCCCGCCAGCAACAGGGCGGCCAAGGCCAGAAAGCTGCGCAACCGGCGCCGGCCAACCGTGATCCCGAAGAGTTCCTGGATGACGACGTCGACAACTTCGGTAACCGTGCCGACTACGTCAGCCCCTACCAAAACGCCAAGAACCAGGGCCGCAATCGTCGCCCGGGTGGTACTGGCGGCCAGGGTCAGGGCCAAGGTCAGCGTAGCGGTGCCGGCGGTCAGGCTCAGGGCCAGGGTCGCGGCAATGGCCAGCAGCGCCAGGGCCAGGGGCAGAACCAGGGCTCGGGCGAAAAACGCGCCCGTAACGGTGGCGGCAGCAATGGCGGCGCCCGTCGCGACAACAACGGTGGCCGTAACCGCCGTGACGACTCGGCCCGCCAAGAGCCGGCCGTGCGCAATCCGCGCGATTCGCAGCCGGCACCGGTGATCATCCGCAAGGAATCCAAGCTCGATCGTTACCCAACGCCCGAGCAACTGGATGACCTGCCAAGCCGCCCACGCGGTGAGCGCCCGGCGCTGCTGACCCGCAAGGGCTGACAAGCGACCTGCCCCGCGACAGGGGCAAACGAAAACGCCGCCCAATGGGCGGCGTTTTCGTTACCGAGGCAAATTACTTCTGCTTCACGCCTTCGACACTGATGTCCAGGTCGAGGGTCTGGGAAGTCGCGCCCGGGCCCTTGATGCCGAAGTCATTCAGGTTGAGGGTGGTGGTGGCGTTGAAGCCGGCACGCTCGCCGCCCCACGGGTCCTTGCCCTCACCGTTGAAGGTGGCCTTGAAGGTCACAGGCTTGGTCACGCCGTGCATGGTCAGGTCGCCAGTCACGTCGGCGGTCTTTTCACCGGTGGACTTGACGCTGGTGGAAACGAACTTGGCTTCCGGGTACTTCTTCACATCCAGGAAGTCTTTGCTGGCGATGTGCTTGTCACGCTCGGCGTGGTTGGACCACAGGCTGGCGGTTTTCAGATCGACGTTGATCTTGCTGGCCTCGGGCTTGGCGCTGTCCCAGGTGAAGTTACCGTCGAAGTCCTTGAAGGTGCCGTGGATGAAGCTGTAGCCCAGGTGGCTGATTTTCCAGTCGACGAACGCGTGCTGGCCTTCCTTGTCGATCTTGTATTCGGCGGCCATGGCCTGGCCGGCGGAGAACAGAGCGGTACCGAGCGCCAGAGCGGCAAAAGTCTTTTTCAACATCCTTACTTCCTTCCTTTGCAATTGAGGTTGAGAGTCAAGCTTTGCGGCCCAGCATACGAGTCAGGGTCGCGTCACGGTCGATGAAATGGTGCTTGAGTGCCGCCAGTGCGTGGAGCACGGCAAAGATCACCAGGCCCCAGGCCAGCCACAAATGGATGACACCGGCAGTGTCGGCCTGGTCAGGCAGGTCGCTGATCAATGCCGGCACCTCGAACAGTTCGAACACCGGGATGCCGACGCCGTCGGCAGTGGAGATCAGGTAACCGGCGATCATCACCGCGAACAGCCCCAGGTACAGCGCCAGGTGCCCGAGTTTGGCGGCCAGGCGTGTCACCTTGCCATGATTGGCCGGTGCCGGCGGCGGTGGGCTGACGAAACGCCAGAGCACGCGCAGCAGCATCACCGCCAGCAGCACCAGGCCAATGCTCTTGTGCAGGTCCGGCCCGGACTTGCGCCACGGGTCGTAGTAATCCAGACCGACCATCCACAGCCCCAGGCCGAACAACCCGAAGACCGCCAGCGCCACACCCCAGTGCAGGATGATGCTGACCAGGCCATAGCGAGAAGATGAGTTGCGCAGTTGCATGTTGGCGTATTTCCCCGTGAAAGCTGTGCACAAGACTAGCGGGTAATGTATCGAATAAAAGCGTAAAAACTTGCTTGGGATTATCGAGAAATCCGATAACAATTCTGCAAGCTTGCCATTAAGGAAACGTTAACGATAGCCGCTTGCGGTCTGGATGCCAGGGTAGTGTTGCCTGGTCCGACCCCATCGCCGGCAAGCCGGCTCCCACACATACCGCACCAACTTCAAAGCTGTGGGAGCCGGCTTGCCGGCGATGAGGCCTGGCCAGACGACGGCGAAGGCTCAGTCAGCCTTGGCCTGGCTATTCACCACCGCCTTCTTCGCGGGCTCGCTCTTGGCCATGGCTTTCTTCACTGGCGCAGGCTTGGCAGCAGGTTTGTGTGCCTGCTTGGCTGCCGGCTTCTGCACAGCAGGCTTGGCCGGCGTGGCTTTGGCAGGGACGGCTTTGACCGGCTCTTCCTTGGCCACCACGGCAGGGGCTGCCGGAGCTGGGGCCGGAGCCGGCGCCACCTCTTCAACCTTGGCGACCGGCGCGACCTTGGCCTCTGGCTTGTCGCCGCCACCGAACAGACGCGAGAAGAACCCCGGTTTGTCTTGCTTGGCCTCTTCAACCTTCACCGGTTCTGGCTTGGCAGGCGCCTTCTCGGCCTTGTCGGACGAGCCGCCGAACAGGTTGGAGAAGAACCCGCCCTTGTCCTTGGCCGCCGCGGCCGCCACGGTACCTGCCGCTGCGGTGGCTGCGACCGCCTTGACCGGGTCGAACGACTTGCCCGCCGCCAGGTCCTGCACTTGGCCTGCGGCGCGCTGGCCACTGCGCAGGGCGCCTTCAAGGGTACCCGGGTACAGCGCGTCGGTGTGCTCGCCGGCAAAGGTGATGCGTTGCACTGGGCGCTCCCACAGGCGCCAGTACTTGCTGATCTGGCCGGGGCCGAAGGCCAGGTAGGCGCCTCCCATGCCAGCGTCGGTGCTGTAGCGGCGTACTTCGTAGCCAGTGAAGGCACCACGGGCCTGGGGATAGAACGCATGCAGGCGGATCAGCACCTGATCGACCATCTGCTTGTCGCCGAACGCCTGCAGCAGGCGGGCATTGTCACCGGACAGGTTGATCACCACGTTGGCGCCACCCTTGAGCGCCGGCTCGATCCACAGCATGCCCAGGCCGGTGTTGCTGAAGATTTCACCCGACATGCGCGCACGGCTTTCCCAGACCGGGCTCTTGAACTTGAGCATCAGCTGATCGCGCCAGCCGTAGTTGGTGCCCTTGAGCGCGGCCAGGTGCTGGTTGTCCAGGCCTGGGGTCATCTGGATCTTGGCCAGCGCACGCAGCGGCACGGCCATGACCAGGTAATCGGCCTGGTAGCCGACAGAGCCGACCTTCACCGTCACGCCGTCCTTGTCCTGCACGATGGCAGTGACCGGCGAGCTGGTCTTGATGGTCTTGAGCTGCTTGACGAAGGCCTGGGCCAGCACCGGGCTGCCACCGGGCAGGCGTGCCGCGCGCAGGTCACGGTCGCTGACATTGCGGTACACACGGCTTTGCTGGGCGAAATACAGCAACGACAGGCGCGACGGTTCGTCGTAGCGGGTGCGGATCTGCTGGTTCACCAGCTGACGCGCGGTCGCCGGCAGTTGCAGCTTGTCGAGCCAGGTCGAGACGTTGATCTGGTCGAGGGCGAACAGGGTGCTGTTGGCCGCCGGGTTCAGTGGGTCTTCGATCGAGCGCGCCAGGTCATCCAGGGTCTTCTCATAGCGCTTGAGCGCCTCGGCCGTGGCCGGCTGCTTGGTGGCCAGGTCGGTGGCGCTGAAATACTCGCCGTCGATCAGGTAGCCAGGGGTACGGACAAATTCCGGCGCCGGCAAGGTACCGACCTTGAAGCGCTCCAGGTACTGGTTGAGCACCGGCTGGGTCTTGTTGTTGCCGATCCACTCGCTGGTGGCCAGGCCCGAACGCCCGCCCATGCCCGCCTTGGCCTCCAGCAGGGTGACCTGCCAGCCCTTGTTCTGCAGCTCGTAGGCGGCGGTCAGGCCCGCCAGGCCGCCACCGACCACGATCGCCGTCTTGTCCTTGGCCAGCGCGCCAGCGCTGGACACACCAATCAATACCAACGCGCACAGGCGCACCCAAGCAGCAGCCATGTCGGCGAACTCCGGTTCAGAAATCACTGAGAAAAAGGGGGAGGAATACCCCAGGGAAAGTAGCGCTAAGAATACGTCAGGTCCGCACACCCTGCCAGTTGGTCGCAGCAAGTGCTTTTAGCGGCTGGAATTTTTGTCTGAAGCCGCACCGTAGCAATGCATCCGGCGGTTGTCCCGCCTGCCCGCTTTGCTTAGGCTTACGCGGTCAAGCCACGCCGCCAAGCCAGGAGAAGTGCCCATGGGCCTCAACGATCAGTGGATGCAACGCGACCTCAAGGTCCTGTGGCACCCCTGCACCCAGATGAAAGACCACGAGCAACTGCCGCTGATCCCGATCAAGCGCGGCGAAGGCGTATGGCTCGAGGACTTCGAGGGCAAGCGCTACCTGGACGCGGTCAGCTCCTGGTGGGTCAACGTATTCGGCCACGCCAACCCACGCATCAACCAGCGCATCAAGGACCAGGTCGACCAGCTCGAACACGTGATCCTGGCCGGCTTCAGCCACCAGCCGGTGATCGAGCTGTCCGAGCGCCTGGTGGCCATGACCCCGGCTGGCCTGGACCGGGTGTTCTACGCCGACAACGGCTCGTCGTGCATCGAAGTGGCGCTGAAGATGAGCTTCCACTACTGGCAGAACACCGGCAAACCTGCGAAGAAGCGCTTCGTTACCCTGACCAACAGCTACCACGGCGAGACCATCGCCGCGATGTCGGTGGGTGACGTGCCGCTGTTCACCGAAACCTACAAGGCGCTGCTGCTGGACACCATCAAGGTGCCCAGCCCGGACTGCTACCTGCGCCCCGAGGGCATGGGCTGGGAGGAGCACTCCCGCAACATGTTCGCCGCCATGGAGCAGACCCTGGCCGAGCACCACGCGACCATCGCCGCCGTGATCGTCGAGCCGCTGATCCAGGGCGCCGGCGGCATGCGCATGTACCACCCGGTCTACCTCAAGCTGCTGCGCGAAGCCTGCGACCGCTACGACGTGCACCTGATCCACGACGAGATCGCCGTGGGCTTCGGCCGCACCGGTACGATGTTCGCCTGCCAACAGGCCGGCATCCGCCCGGACTTCCTGTGCCTGTCCAAGGCGCTGACCGGCGGCTACCTGCCACTGGCCGCCTGCCTGACCACCGACAAGGTCTACCAGGCCTTCTACGACGACTACCCGACCCTGCGCGCGTTCCTCCACTCGCACAGCTACACCGGCAACCCGCTGGCCTGTGCCGCCGCCCTGGCGACCCTGGACATCTTCGAGCAGGACAACGTGATCGAAGCCAACAAGGCCCTGTCGGCACGCATGGCCAGTGCCACCGCGCACCTGGCCGAGCATGCCCACGTCGCCGAGATCCGCCAGACCGGCATGGCCCTGGCCATCGAGATGGTCCAGGACAAGGCCAGCAAGGCCGCCTACCCCTGGCAGGAGCGTCGCGGCCTGAAGGTGTTCGAGCACGCCCTGACCCGTGGCGCGCTGTTGCGCCCGCTGGGCAGCGTGGTGTATTTCCTGCCGCCTTACGTGATCACCCCGGAGCAGATCGACTTCCTCGCCGAAGTGGCCAGCGAAGGTATCGACATTGCTACCCGCGACAGCGTCAGCGTGGCGGTACCGGCCAACTTCCACCCCGACTTCCGCGATCCGGGCTAACCAGCAGCATCGCCGCATACCCGCTCCCACAGGGTCTATGACAACCTTTTCCCGAGCTGAACCATGAGACTCTCCCGCTTCTTCATCGACGCCCCCCTGGCCCTCGGCGAGCACGACCTGCCCGAAGCCCAGGCCCACTACATCGGCCGCGTGCTGCGCATGGCTGCCGGTGACGCCGTGCAGTTGTTCGACGGCAGTGGCCAGGAATACCTTGGCCAACTGCTCGAGGTCGGCAAGAAAAGCGTGCGCGTCAGCCTCGACCAGGCCCTCCCCGGCCAGGCCGAATCGCCACTGCACATCCACCTCGGCCAGGGCCTGTCCCGTGGCGAGCGCATGGACTGGGCCATCCAGAAAGCCACCGAACTGGGCGCCAACGAAATCACCCCGATCGTCAGCGAACGCTGCGAAGTACGCCTGAAGGACGAGCGCGCCGACAAACGCCTGGCCCACTGGCGCCAGGTGGCCATCAGCGCCTGCGAGCAGTGCGGCCGCTCGACCCTGCCGGTGATCCACCCGCCGCTCACCCTGGCCGAATGGCTCAAGGCCTGCGAGGCCGACCTCAAGCTGGTGCTGCACCCGGTGGCCGAGCCGTTGACCAGCCACCCCAAGCCCGCTCGCCTGGCCTTCCTGATCGGCCCCGAAGGCGGCCTGAGCGATGCCGAAGTCGAGCAGGCCAAGGCCGCCGGCTACCACGCCGCCCGCCTCGGCCCGCGGGTGCTGCGCACCGAGACCGCGCCGGTGGTGGCGCTGTCGGTGGCGCAACAGCTGTGGGGCGATTTCTAACTGACGTAGAAGAACACCGCGACGAAGTGCATCAGGCTGCCGGCGATGACGAACAGGTGCCAGATGCCGTGCCAGTGCCGGAACCGGCTGTCGAAGGCGAAAAACAGGATGCCGACGGTGTAGAACACACCGCCGGCCGCCAGCCAGGTGAAGCCGGCAGTTCCCAGGCTGGACAGCAACGGCTTGACCGCCACCAGCACGATCCAGCCCATCACCGCGTAGATGACGATCGACAGGATGCGCGCCTCCGAGCGCGGCTTGATCTCCTGCAGCATGCCGATCAGCGCCAACCCCCAGACCACCCCGAACAGGCTCCAGCCCCAGGGCCCGCGCAGGCTGACCAGGCAGAACGGTGTGTAGCTGCCGGCGATCAGCAGGTAGATCGACAGATGGTCGAGCTTGCGCATGACCTGCTTCGCCCTGCCGCGGGTGCTGTGATAGAGGGTGGAGATGCTGTAGAGCAACAGCAGCGTGAAGCCGTAGATGGAGAAGCTGACGATCTTCCAGGGATCGCCCTGCAGGCCCGCGACGACGATCAGCCACACCGCGCCGATGCAGGCCAGTACCGCGCCGACCAAGTGGGTCCAGGCATTGAAACGTTCACCGTAATACATGCAAGCACAGACCTCCGAGGGCCAGCAGGGTTCCTGACGGCCTCATCGCGGGGCAAGCCCGCTCCCACGGTTTGCTCTCGAGCGTGGGAGCGGGCTTGCCCCGCGATAGGGCCGGGACTGCCTACATCCTAACCAAGGCCAGGTTGCAATTGCGCGTCACGCACCATCCGCTCAAGCGCCGCCAGGTCCGGCACCCGCGCCACCTGCTCGCCCACCTGCACCGCCGCCAGCTCCAGCGGGGCCAGCGGCACATCCACGTAATTGAGCTGGCTGTCGAGCTTGCACGAACGCGGAATCCCCTGCAGCAGCAGCGCCAGGTAACGCAGCCCGGTATCGCCCAGGGCATTGAGCACGACGATCCGCGCCCGCTCGCCGCACGGGGTGTGCCCACCGCAGGCGGCCTCGAAGCCGACCAGCGGCAAGCGCTGCTGGCGCCAGTCGACCCAACCCAGGTGCCAGCCAGGCTCGCCCGGCTCACAGGCGATGGCGCGGTGGCCGATCAATTCGGCCACCGCCACGTTCGGCAGCACCAGGGCACGGTCGCCCAGGGGCAGCAACAGCCCGGTCAGGCTGCTGCGCTGCCCGGCGATATGATCAAGCATGGTGCTGGCTCCAGTGGGCGATGCTCTGCAACAGGACCGACTCCTGGTACGGTTTGCCAAGGTACTCGTTGACGCCGATGGCCATGGCCCGCTCACGGTGCTTCTGCCCCGTGCGCGAGGTAATCATGATGATCGGCAGCTGCTTGAGGCGCTCGTCACGGCGGATCCGGGTGGCCACTTCGAAGCCGTCCATGCGCGGCATCTCGATATCCAGCAACAGCACATCCGGGCGGTGCTCTTCGAGCAGGGCCATGGCATCGACACCGTCCTTGGCGGTCAGCACGCTCATGCCGTGGCGCTCCAGCAGGCGGCTGGTGACCTTGCGCACGGTCACCGAGTCATCCACCACCATCACCAGCAACGCCCGGCGTGGTGCAGGCCCGGTCAGCGCGCGCTGGCCATCGCCGGCACCCGGCAGGCGCGCCAGGCGCCGTTGCTGGCCGCGCAACTGGCCCAGCAGGTCGAGAATCAACACCACCCGGCCATCGCCGAGCAGCGTCGCACCCGACAGCCCCGGCACGGCCGCGAACTGCGGCCCGAGGCTCTTGACCACGATCTCGCGGCTGGGCGACAGGCTGTCGACCTGGATGGCGAACGACTGCTCCTGGGAATGGGTCAGCAGCACCGGCAGCGGCACGCTCTGGCCCAGTAGCCCGGGCTGGCCTCCGCCCTGTACCAGCTCACCGAGATAGCGCAGGGCGTAGTCGTGGCCGGCGTAGGTGTAGCGCGGCGGGTCGAGGCGGTAGCAGGCCTCGAGCTCTGCGGCCGGCACCCGCACTATCCCTTCGATGGTATTGAGCGGGATGGCGTACTGCTCGTCGCCCAGGTGCACCATCAGCGCCCGGTTCACCGACACGGTGAACGGCAGGCGGATGAGAAAACGCGCGCCCTTGCCCGGGCTGGACTCGATGCTCATCGAACCGCCCAGCTGCTTGACCTCTTCATGGACCACGTCCATGCCCAGGCCGCGCCCGGAAATCTGGGTGATCTTTTCGGCCGTGGAGAACCCGGGGCGCAGGATGAACTGCAGGATCTCGTGGTCGCTCAAGCGCGCCTGGGGGTCGAGCAGGCCGCGCTTGATCGCCTTGTTGCGCACCGCTTCCAGCGGCACCCCGGCGCCGTCGTCGCTCATTTCGATGACGATGTCGGCGCCTTCATGCAGCAGGTTGAGGTGGATGGTGCCCTGCTCCGGCTTGCCGGCGGCCAGGCGTGCCTCGCGGCCCTCCAGGCCGTGGTCGACGGCGTTGCGCAGCATGTGCTCCAGCGGCGCCACCATGCGCTCCAGCACACTGCGGTCGAGCTCGCCCTCGGCGTTGCCGACCACCAGCTCGACCTGCTTGCCCAGCTCGCTGGCCACCTGCCGCACCACCCGCTGCAAGCGCGGTACCAGGCGTTCGAACGGCACCATCAGGGTGGCGGTCAGGCCTTCCTGCAACTGGCTGTTGACCCGCGCCTGCTGCTGCAGAAGGCTGTGGGTTTCCTGCGAGCGCTGCAGCAGGGTCTCTTTCAGGTCGAGCAGGTCCGACGCCGATTCGAACAGGGCCCGCGACAGCTGCTGCAACTGTGAGTGGCGGTCCATTTCCAGCGGGTCGAAATCGTCGTAGGCGTCGCCCTCGAACTGCTGGCGACTGGAGATCCGCCCCTGGGTTTCGATGTCAAGGCGCAGCAGCTGGTCGCGCATGCGCTCCAGCGTGGTCTCCATTTCGTTGAGGGCGAACTGCGCATCGTTGACCTGCTGTTCGATGCGCCCGCGGATCACCGTGTGCTCGCCGGCCAGGTTGCCCAGGTCGTCGAGCAGCTCGGCATCGACCTTGATCATGTCCCCGGCCCGCTCAGGCGCGGCGGCCGGCAGCTCGGCGGGCGTGGCCTCGACCTGCGGCGCGGCGGCGGCGCTGTCGGTCAGCGCCGCGCTGGAGAAGTTGCGGATGTAGTCGATCAGCGCCGTGGCGGCATGTAGCGGCTGGCCCAGGCGCACGGCATCGAGCATGTGGGCCAGGCGGTCGTGACAGTTCTGCAGCAGGCTGAACAAGGCCGGCGTCGGCGGCAGCCGGCCGGCGGCCAGCAATTCGTAAAGGAATTCCAGTTCATGGGCCAGGTCGCCAATGGCGGCGATCTCGACCATCCGCGCCCCGCCCTTGAGGGTGTGCAGGTCTCGCAGCAGGTTCTCCACCTCGACCGTGCTACGCGGATCGGCCTGCCAGCGGTCCAGGGCATCGGCGGCGCTCTCGACGATGTCGGAGCTCTCTTCGAGGAAGACTTCCAGCAGCTCCTTGTCGCCTGCGGCCTGGGCCTGCTCTTCGGGCGTGCCGGGCAGCTCGGCCGGGCTGGGCGGCGGCGCGGTCTGACGAAACTCGCGCAGCTCGCCCAGCAGCGCCACTGCCGAGACCGGAGCCTCGCCCTGGCGCAGGCTGTGCAGCATCTCGGCCAGCGCCGCATGGCTGCGCCGCAGCAAGTCGAAAAGCGCTGCGCTGGCCCCCAGGCGACGGTCCACCAGCCCTTCGTAAAGCAGCGCCAACTCCTGGGCGAGCACCTCCACCGCACCGATCGCGGCCATCTGCGCCCCGCCCTTGAGGGTCAGTGCATCATGTTGCAGCGAAGACAGCACGGTGACGTTGCCCGGCTCGCCTTGCCACTGCTGCAGGGCCTGGTTGGCGCTGTCGAGGATATCCCCGGCCTCTTCCAGGAACAGCTCGACCAAGGCTGGCGCCGGCAGCGGCGTCACCCCCTCGGCGCCGACCACGCCCATCACCGACGGGTCGAGCGCATCGTCGAGCAACCCGCGCAAGGCCGCCAGGCACTCGGGGCGCGCGTTCAGGTCCTGGCCGGCGGCAATCTCGTCGAGCATATCGAGCAGCACTTCATGAGCCTGGCCGGCCACTTCGAAGAACCTCGGCGTGGCCGCCAGGCTGCCCTCTTCCACCGCGCCATACAGGTCGAGCAAGCCTTCGCAGATTTCATCCACCTGCCACAGCTCGGCCTGGTGGGCCGCATGGCTGAGGCTGGTCATGGCATCCAGCAAGGGGTCCAGCGCCTGGCGCAGCGCCGGCTGTTGCTGCCAGTGCGCCAGCTGCGCCTCGGCGTCGAGCAAGGTATCCATGCCTGCGGCCAGGAAAGCGGCGATCAACTGCGGATCGCGACGGTTGCGGCGCACCTGGTGGGGCTCGTTGTGCAACTGCGCCAGGCGTGCATCGACGGTTTGCCCGACCTGTTCGATCAGCCCGGCGGCACCGGGGATTGGCGCCAGCGGCGTGCTGCCCAGTTGCGCCAGGCCCAGGTGGAACAAGGCCCGGGCCGCTTCCAGCAGTTCGATTTCCACCAGCAGCAGGGGCAGTTCGTGGCCCTTGTACTCACGCACCAGGCGGTCGAGCGCGGTGGCAAGCTCGGCCACCGGCATCACCCCGGCCATGGCCGCGCTGCCCTTGAGCGTGTGCAATGCGCGCTGCAGGCCGTCGCTGACCGGCGTGCATTCGCCGCTGGCCGTGTGCAGGAAGGCATCGAGGCCGGCCAGATGGCCCTGGGCCTCGTTGCGGAAGATCTCCAGCAGCTGCGGGTCGAGCCCGTCGATGCTGGCGCCGGGCGCCGCGTCGTTGAGCGCCAGCGCATGCAGGTGGGCGGCCAGTTGTTCGATCTCGACGCTGGCCGGCAACTGGCTGGCGGCGAAATCGGCCAGCAAGTCGGGCAGGCGCACGAACACCTGCTGCAGCGCGACCAGGCCCTCGGCGCTGAGCGCGATACGCCCCTCCAGCACCCGGTTGAGCAGGTGCTCGGCGCCCCATGCCAGCTCCGCTACGGCTTCGGCATGGACCATGCGCCCACTGCCCTTGAGGGTATGCAGGGCGCGCCGCACTTCGATCAACGCATCGCGCAGGCTGTTGTCGGCGCGCCAGCGTAGCCAGTGGCGTTCGATTTCCGGCAGCAGCTCGCCGGCTTCTTCAAGGAATACGTCGCGCAGCTCGTCATCGATGCCATCCACGGCCCGGCCGCTGCTGGCCGACAGCTCCAGCGCCTGGCACTGCACACCCAGTGCAGCCAGGCTGGCGCGGGCCATCTCGATGAAGGGTTGCGCATCGGCCAGCGGGTCGGCCACACGCCATTGCAGGTATGCCTCGGCGGCGCACAGCGCGTCGGCCAGGTGCGCCAGCTCGTCGGGCAGTGGCTCGTCCTCCAGGTGCACCAGCCAGCCCTGCACATAACCGGCGGCGCCGGCGAACACCTCGGCGGCGGCCGGTAGCATCAGCATCGCCAGCGCCCCGCGCACCTGCTGCAACAGCCCCGGCAAAGCCTGCAGGCGTTGGCGCGACCAGTCCGACTCGAGGCAGTCGCCAATCAGGTCCTTGGCCTGCTGCAAGACGTTGAGCGACTCGTGGAGTACCAACTGGCGGATCTCGGCCAGGTCCGAGCCGGGCAGGCTGCCGGGCTGGCTTTCTTCCAGCGGGCCGACCATGCCGTTGAGCGTCGCTTCCACATACAGCAGCGCCCCGGCCACATCCATCAGCACCGCTTCATTCACGCTGTCGTCCTGCTCCACCAGGGCCTGCAACGCCAGCACCTGGTCGATGATCACCCGCCGTGGCTGCTGGAAGCCCAGCACAGCCAGGGTATCGGCGACGTGGCGCAGCGGTGCGAGCAAGGCTTGCAGCGGCGCCCGTGGCGGCCGCTCGTCACTGACCAGGGGGTCGAGCTGGTCCTTGATGCGCATCAGGTCGTCGCACAGGGCCGAGACCACCGAACGTAAGGCATCGCGCCCGGCGCCGGCCTGCATGTGCTCGCGCCAGTTGCCCAGCGACAGGTCGAGGTTGGCCAGGTCTTCGGCACCGGCCAGGCGCGTGCCGAGCTCACCCAGCAGGCTGCCCTGGGCCAGCGGCTCGGCGCCCCGGCAGGCGCGCAGCTGGTTGAGCAGCGGCATCACCACCAGCGGCAGGTCGTGGCGCGCGCCGCGCAGCCGGTCGAGGTACGGCGGCAGTTGCTCCAGGCCCCGGAACAGCGCGCCCAGGCACTCGCCGCGGGGGCTGACCTGGCCCTCGGCCATGGCCCGCCCGAGCAGCTCCAGCTCTTCGGCCAGGCGCGTGGCGCCGGGCAATTCGAGCATGCGCAGGCAACCGTGCACCTGGTGCAGGTTGTCGACGAAGAAGGTCAGGTTCGACAGGTCGTCCGGCGCCCCGGTGAAATGTTCCAGGGCCTGGCGCGCCTGGCCCAGGCAATCGAGGATGGGCGCCTTGGTCCAGGCCAGGGCGACCGTGTCATGCCGTTCGCTGTTCACCGCCACCGAGGTCATGGGCGCTTCCATCACTGGCGCTCGGCCGCAGCCGGCAGGGTGAAGCCCGACACCGAGCGGCGCATTTCACTGGCCATGCGCGCCAGGTGGCGGATGCTGTCGGCGGTGGCGCCGGAACCGGCGGAGGTCTGCGCGGTGATCTGCTGGATCACCGCCATGGTGTGGGAGATCTGCCCGGCGGACGAAGTTTGCAGCTGGGCGGCGTCGGAGATGCTGTGGATAAGTTCGGCCAGGGTCTGCGATACCCCTTCGATCTCGGCCAGCGCCACCCCGGCGTCCTGCGCCAGGCGCGCGCCGCGCACCACTTCGGCGGTGGTCTGCTCCATGGAAATCACCGCCTCGTTGGTGTCGGCCTGGATGGTGCGCACCAACGCCTCGATCTGCCGGGTGGCCGACGACGAACGCTCGGCCAGGCGTTGCACTTCGTCGGCGACCACGGCAAAGCCGCGCCCGGCCTCGCCGGCCAGCGAGGCCTGGATCGCCGCGTTGAGGGCGAGGATGTTGGTCTGGTCGGCAATGTCGTCGATCAGGCTGACGATGTCGCCGATTTCCTGGGACGACTCACCCAGGCGCTTGATCCGCTTGGCGGTGTCCTGGATCTGCTCACGGATGTTGTCCATGCCGTTGATGGTGTTGTGCACCACCTCGTTGCCCTTGTTGGCGATGGCGACCGAACGCTCGGCCACCTTGGCCGACTCGTAGGCGTGGGCCGATACCCGGTCGATCGACTCGACCATGTCGCCCACCGCCTCGGAGGCCTCGCTGATCTGCGCGGCCTGGTGCTCGGAGGCCTTGGCCAGCTGGCGCGCGGTGTTCTGGGTGTCCTGCACGGCGGCAGCGACCTGCTCGGCGCTGTGGTTGATGGTGGCGACCAGGTCGCGCAGCTGGTCGACCGAGTAGTTGATCGAGTCGGCGATGGCGCCGGTGAAGTCTTCGGTGACCGCCACGGTGACGGTGAGGTCGCCGTCGGCCAGCTCTTCGATTTCGTCGAGCAGGCGCATGATCGCCTGCTGGTTGCGTTCGTTCTTCTCGGCGGTTTCGCGCAGCTGGCGGTGGGTGGCGCGCACCATCACCAGGCCGATGAGGATGATCGAGGCCAGCGCCAGCAGGCCCAGCACGTAGCCGCCAACGGTGTCGAGGGTGCGCCCGCTGGCCAGGTTTTCGAAGCCGTTGGCCAGGTGCGAGGCCTCGTCGAGCAGGGTTTGCGAGAGGCTGAAGATGTTGCCGGCGGCTTCGCGCACACGGAACAGCTCGGGCGAGGTTTCGAGAATTTCGTCCACCGAGCCGGCAACGAACTGGAACAGCTCGGCAATTTCAGCCAGGCGCGCGCGGGCATCGGCGTCTTCGACCCGGGTCACCTGGATCGCCGGGTTGCCGGCGAGCATGCCTTCGAGCACCTGGCCGAAACGGCTGGCGTCACGCCCGAAGGTGTCGGCGGCCTGCACCGAGCTGTCGTCGCCGGCCAGCACGGTGTTGACCGAACCGAGAATGCGCTCGGCCAGCAACAGCTGGCGCTGGGCCACCGCCACCTGGCTGGCCGGGGCACCGCTTTGCAGGAGGATCTCCACCACCTTTTCGTACTCGACCTGCAACTGCGGCACGGTCTCGGCCAGGGTGGCCGCCACCTGGTGCAGCGACAGCACGGTCTGTTCGCTGGCCAGGATGGTGTCGGTGTTCTTGCGCAGGTTTTCCCAGTCCTGGCGCACCGCGTCCATTTCGTCGCGCACGGTGGCCGGGGCGGCGGGCAGGCCGGTGGCCTTGTCGCCCTCGCGCAGGTAGCTCCAGCGCCGCTCGAAATCGTTGCGCGCATCACTGAGCAGGCGGAACGCCAGGGCCTTGCCGGCTGCCGCCTCGGTGGCGTTCTTGGCGATGCGCTGGGACAGCACGCGCAGCTCGCCGGCATGCCCGATGTACTGCTTGTCGTGGTTGGCCTGGGTGTTGAGGTAGGCGAAGTTGGCAAACAGCAGCACGATCGACAGGATCAGCACCACGAACAGCACGGTGATCTGCGCGCTGCTGCGCGGGCGTTGGGCCACGGCGGCGGGGGAAACGGAGGGGCCAGGCTTGTTCACGTCGAAAGTCCTCTACAACGCCACATCGAGAAAGCCCGGCGCCTGGGCCAGGGCGAACGGGCTGAAGATCGCCCAGTTGCGCTCACGGGGGAAATGCCCCTGCACGAAGGGTGCGGCGGCGCGAATCAAAGGCTGCGGCGGCGACAGTTCGAGGCTGCTCAGGGCGAAGTGCTGCAGGCCCACCACCTCGTCCACCAGCAGCCCGGCGAACAGCTCTTCGTGGTCCAGCACCAGCACCCGCCGCTGCTTGCCCGCCGCCGCAGGGCCTAAGCCGAAGAACGCGCTCAGGTCCATCACCGGCAACAGCCGCCCACGCAGGTTGGCCACCCCGCATACCCAGGGCTGTACCCCCGGCACCCGGCTGCTGCGTGGCTCACGCAGCACTTCGGCAATTTCACCCATGGGCGCGACGAACCATTGCCCGGCAATGCGAAAGCCGATGCCGCTCCACTGCTGCAGGCGGGTGTCCTGGAGCGGCTGGTCGGCCACCAGCAGGCGGCAACGCCGGTCGATGTCCAGCAGCAGCTCGAAGGCGGTCAGTGCCGCGCCCTGAGGGCGAGTGGTCAAGCGCCGAGCACCTCGACCAGCTTGGCGATCAGCGCGTCCTCTTCCACGGGCTTGGTCAGGAAGTCGCGGGCGCCCTGGCGCGTGGCCCAGATGCGGTCGGTTTCCTGGTCCTTGGTAGTGACCACGATCACCGGGATGGCGCTGGTTTCCGGGTCCTTGCTCAGCTGGCGGGTGGCCTGGAAGCCGTTCATGCCGGGCATGACGATGTCCATCAGCACCGCATCGGGCTTCTCCTGGCGGGCCAGGGCCACGCCGTCGGCGCCGTTGCTGGCCTTGAGCACCTGGTGGCCGTGTTTTTCCAGCCACTCGGTCAAGCGGTACATCTCGGTCGGCGAATCGTCGACAATCAGAACTCGGGCCATGCTGTTTCCCCATGAGGAACGTGAGGCGCCGCCTTTAACTGGGGCGGCGTCAGGGTGCGATTGGGTCCTGCGCGGCGAAACCGGGCACATGGGCGCGGATTGCGTCGAGCAGTTCTTCCTTGCTGAAAGGTTTGGTCAGGAACTGGTCGGAGCCGACCACCCGGCCGCGGGCCTTGTCGAACAGGCCGTCGCGGGAAGAAAGCAGGATCACCGGAGTGTCCTTGCAGGCGCTGTTGTGCTTGATCAGTGCGCAGGTCTGGTAGCCGTCCAGGCGTGGCATGAGCACATCGACGAAGATGATCCGCGGCTTGTGGTCGATGATCTTGGCGAGGGCGTCGAAGCCATCGCTGGCGGTGATCACCTCGCAGCCCGCCTCGCCGAGCAACATCTGGGCAGTGCGGCGGATCGTGCGCGAATCGTCGATCACCATCACCTTCAGGGGTTGTTCCATAAATTGCGCCACATTGAATGAGCGGTAAGCTGCACGCTTCAAACGACAAGAAAAAGCAGATCGCTGCGCAGCGCCTCTGTCTTGTAGCTTATAGCTTGCGGCCTGAAGCTGGATCGAGCCTTTTTAGCACACTCCGCAGGGCCATTCCATCTGCCCGCCCCCTTGACCGGGCGCGCGCCCGGCGCCACCCTGAGCCACTTTTTCGTGCCATCGCGGCCACCCGCCGCCAAGAGGAATTACCCCATGAGCGTTCGCCTCGGGATTGTCATGGACCCTATCGCGTCCATCTCCTATAAAAAGGACAGCTCGCTGGCCATGCTGCTGGCCGCCCAGGAGCGTGGCTGGAGCCTGTTCTACATGGAACAGCACGACCTGTATCAAGGCGAAGGCAAGGCCCGCGCGCGGATGCGCCCGCTGAAGGTGTTCGCCGACCCGGCGCGCTGGTTCGAGCTGGGCGACGAGCAGGACAGCCTGCTCAGCGAGCTGGACGTGATCCTGATGCGCAAGGACCCGCCGTTCGACATGGAGTTCGTCTACAGCACCTACCTGCTGGAGCAGGCCGAGGCCGACGGCGTGCTGGTGGTCAACCGCCCGCAGAGCCTGCGCGACTGCAACGAGAAGCTGTTCGCCACGCTGTTCCCACAGTGCACGCCGCCGACCCTGGTCAGCCGCCGTCCGGACATCATCCGTGAGTTCGCCGCCAAGCACGGCGACGTGATCCTCAAGCCGCTGGACGGCATGGGCGGCACCTCGATCTTCCGCCACCGGGTCGGCGACCCCAACCTGTCGGTGATCCTCGAAACCCTGACCGCCCTGGGCGCCCAGCAGATCATGGCCCAGGCCTACCTGCCGGCGATCAAGGACGGCGACAAGCGCATCCTGATGATCGACGGCGAGCCGGTGGATTACTGCCTGGCGCGCATCCCGGCCAGCGGCGAGACCCGCGGCAACCTGGCCGCCGGTGGCCGTGGCGAAGCCCGCCCGCTGAGCGACCGCGATCGCTGGATCGCCGCGCAGGTTGGCCCAACCCTGCGCGAGAAGGGCCTGCTGTTCGTCGGCCTGGACGTGATCGGCGAACATCTCACCGAGATCAACGTCACCAGCCCGACTTGCATCCGCGAGATCGACGCCGCGTTCAACACCAATATCGGCGGCAAGCTGATGGATGCCATTGATCGCAAGCTGCAAGCGCGCTGACCGAGGACAGGTGGCAACACCGCACAGTGGGGTATGATGCGCAGCCGCAAGCTTCAAGCTGCAAGCCGCAAGTAAAAGCAGGCCTGCACTCAGCCGCCTCTGCTTGAAGCTTGCAGCTTGTGACTCGAAGCTGCCTTTGGATACCCGATGACGCTCCCCGCCGACATCCCCGTTGACCTGCTGCCACCCCGCGTTCGCCCGGTGGACCGGCTCGGCTTTACCCTGTTCCTGGCCGCGCTGGTGCACCTGGCGCTGATCCTGGGGGTCGGTTTCACAGTGATCAAACCCGCTGAAATCCGCCACACCATGGACATCACCCTGGCCACCTTCAAGAGCGAGAAGGCGCCCGACAAGGCCGATTTCCAGGCCCAGGAAAACCAGCAGGGCAGCGGCACCCTGGACAAGAAAGCGGTACCCAAGACCACCGAGGTGGCGCCGTTCCAGGACAGCAAGATCAACAAGATCACCCCGCCGCCGGCCGCGAGAGTAGAGTCGCCGCCCGCGCCGACGAAGTCCGCGGTCGCCACCCAGGCACCGAAACCGCAGAAGGTCGAGCCCAAGCCGAAGGAAAGCAAGCCACAGCCCAAGGCTGAGGCGAAGGCACCGGACTTCGACAGCTCGCAGCTGTCCAGCCAGATCGCCAGCCTTGAGGCCGAGCTGTCCAACGAACAGCAGCTGTACGCCAAACGCCCGCGCATCCATCGCCTGAATGCGGCCTCGACCATGCGCGACAAGGGTGCCTGGTACAAGGAAGAGTGGCGCAAGAAGGTCGAGCGCATCGGCAACCTCAACTACCCCGACGAAGCACGGCGCCAGCAGATGTATGGCAGCCTGCGCTTGATGGTGTCGATCAACCGCGATGGCTCGCTGTATGAAGTGCTGGTGCTGGAATCGTCCGGCCAGCCGGTGCTGGACCAGGCGGCCCAGCGCATCGTGCGACTGGCCGCGCCGTTCGCGCCGTTTACCGGGGACATGGCGGAGTTCGACCGGTTGGAGATCATCCGCACCTGGCGGTTTGCCCGCGGGGACAAGTTGTCGAGCAATTGACTTCAAGCTTGCAAAATCCCTGTGGGAGCGGGTTTACCCGCGAACACCGGCAAAGCCGGTGCCATGCACCGCGCTGCCTGCTTCGCGGGTAACCCGCTCCCACAGGGCTGGGTGACCTCCCACAGGTACTGCGCACCTTGCCAGCCCCGCCACCTGGCGCCACACTAGCGCTCATGAAAACCTTCGCCCCCAGCTACCTCAAGCACCAGTTCCTGATCGCCATGCCGCACATGGCCGACCCGAACTTTGCCCACACCCTTACCTACATCGTCGAGCACAACGCCAACGGCGCCATGGGGCTGGTGGTCAACCGCCCGCAGGAGCTGAACCTGGGCGATATTCTCGAACAGTTGCGCCCCGACGAAACGCCCCCGGCCAGCACGCTGGAGGTGCCCATCTACCTGGGCGGCCCGGTGCAGACCGACCGTGGCTTCGTGCTGCACAGCGATGAGTGCAGCTTCCAGGCCACCGTGGCCCTGGAAGGCCTGTCGCTGACCACCTCCCAGGACGTACTGCTGGCCATCGCCGCCGGCGTGGGCCCGAAAAAGAGCCTGATCACCCTCGGCTACGCCGGCTGGGAAGCCGGCCAGCTGGAAGCGGAGCTGGCCGACAACGCCTGGCTCAACTGCCCGTTCGACCCCGCGATCCTGTTCGGCATGGACAACAAACAGCGCCTCGGCGCGGCCGCCGCCAGCCTCGGCATCAACCTGAGCCTGCTCACCAGCCAGGCGGGGCACGCCTGATGGCCGAACTGCGCCTGCTGCTGGGCTTCGACTACGGCAGCAAACAGATCGGCGTGGCCGTCGGCCAGGTGATCACCGGCCAGGCCCGCGAACTCTGCGTACTCAAGGCACAGAACGGCGTGCCGGACTGGAACCAGGTCGAAAAACTGATCAAGGAATGGAAACCCGATGCCATCGTCGTCGGTCTGCCGCTGAACATGGACGGCACCCCCAGCGAGATGAGCGAGCGCGCCGAGAAATTCGCCCGGCGCCTCAACGGCCGTTTCAACCTGCCGGTGCACACCCACGACGAACGCCTGACCACCTTCGAAGCCAAGGGCGAGCAGATGGCCCGTGGCGGCCGTCACAGCAGTTACCGCGACAACCCGGTCGACGCCATCGCCGCCGCCCTGCTGCTGCAAGGCTGGCTGGAGGCCAACGTTTAATTCCGCTTTGCCGCCGGAGCTACCCGGCGCCCGCCTTCCGAGGAGCACGCAATGAGCCTACCCAATCCCGCCGACCTGATCCGGCAGATGGCCGTCGACCTTCGCGCCCACCTGGCCCGCCGCGCCATCGCCGAGCCACGCTTCATCGGCATCCGCACCGGCGGCGTATGGGTGGCCCAGGCCCTGCAGCAGGAATTGGCCGACGAGAGCCCGCTGGGAACCCTGGATGTCTCGTTCTACCGCGACGACTTCAGCCAGAACGGCCTGCACCCGCAGGTGCGCCCTTCGGAGCTGCCGTTCGAGATCGAAGGCCAGCACCTGGTGCTGGTGGATGACGTGCTGATGAGCGGCCGCACCATCCGCGCCGCCCTCAACGAACTGTTCGACTATGGCCGCCCGGCCAGCGTGACGCTGGTGTGCCTGCTGGACCTGGATGCCGGCGAACTGCCGATCCGCCCGAATGTGCTCGGCGCCACCCTGTCGCTGGCCGCCCATGAACGGGTAAAATTGACCGGACCCGCACCGCTCGCTCTCGAGCGCCAGGACCTCGCTTCCGCTTCCGCCCTTTAAGAGTCCCCCGCGATGACGCCATTCGACGCCAAGCGCCCGCTGCAGCTCAATGACCAGGGCCAGCTGCGCCACTTCCTCTCGCTCGACGGTTTGCCCCGCGAACTGCTCACCGAGATCCTCGACACCGCCGACTCGTTCCTCGAAGTCGGCGCCCGGGCCGTGAAGAAAGTCCCGCTGCTGCGCGGCAAGACCGTGTGCAACGTGTTCTTCGAGAACTCCACCCGTACCCGCACCACCTTCGAACTGGCCGCCCAGCGCCTGTCGGCCGACGTGATCAGCCTGAACGTGTCGACCTCCTCGACCAGCAAGGGCGAGACCCTGTTCGACACCCTGCGCAACCTCGAAGCCATGGCTGCCGACATGTTCGTCGTGCGCCACTCCGACTCCGGCGCCGCCCACTTCATCGCCGAGCATGTGTGCCCGGACGTGGCGGTGATCAACGGCGGCGACGGCCGCCACGCGCACCCGACCCAGGGCATGCTCGACATGCTGACCATCCGTCGGCACAAGGGCAGCTTCGAGAACCTGTCGGTGGCCATCGTCGGCGACATCCTGCACTCGCGCGTAGCCCGCTCGGACATGCTCGCGCTCAAGGCGCTGGGCTGCCCGGACATCCGCGTGATCGGCCCGAAGACCCTGATCCCGATCGGCATCGAGCAGTACGGGGTGAAGGTCTACACCGACCTCGCCGAAGGCCTCAAGGACGTCGACGTGGTGATCATGCTGCGCCTGCAGCGTGAGCGCATGGCCGGCGGCCTGCTGCCCAGCGAGGGCGAGTTCTACCGCCTGTTCGGCCTGACCACCGCACGCCTGGCCGGCGCCAAGCCCGATGCCATCGTCATGCACCCCGGCCCGATCAACCGGGGCGTGGAAATCGAGTCGGCAGTGGCCGACGGCAAGCACTCGGTGATCCTCAACCAGGTCACCTACGGCATCGCCGTGCGCATGGCCGTGCTGTCCATGGCCATGAGCGGGCAGAACGCGCAACGTCAAATCGAGCAGGAGAACGCCCAGTGACCCTCAGCATTATCGGCGCTCGGGTAATCGACCCTGCCAGCGGCCTGGACACCATCACCGACCTGCACCTCGAAAACGGTCGCATTGCCGCCATCGGCGCAGCCCCGGCAGGCTTCAGCGCCAGCCGCACGATCCAGGCCGACGGCCTGGTCGCAGCGCCCGGCCTGGTCGACCTCGGCGTCTCGCTGCGCGAGCCGGGCTACAGCCGCAAGGGCACCATCGCCAGTGAAACCCGCGCAGCGGTCGCCGGCGGCGTCACCAGCCTGTGCTGCCCGCCGCAGACCAAGCCGGTGCTGGACACCTCGGCGGTGGCCGAACTGATCCTCGACCGTGCCCGTGAAGCGGCCAACAGCAAGGTGTACCCGATCGGTGCCCTGACCAAAGGCCTGGAAGGCGAGCAGCTGGCCGAGCTGGTGGCCCTGCGCGACACCGGTTGCGTGGCCTTCGGCAACGGCCTGAAAGAGATCCCCAACAACCGCACCCTGGCCCGCGCCCTGGAATACGCGGCGACCTTCGACCTGACCGTGGTGTTCCACTCCCAGGACCGCGACCTGTCCCAGGGCGGCCTGGCCCACGAAGGGCCGATGGCCAGCTTCCTCGGCCTGCCCGGCATCCCCGAAAGCGCCGAGACCGTGGCCCTGGCCCGCAACCTGCTGCTGGTCGAGCAGAGCGGCGTGCGCGCGCACTTCAGCCAGATCACCAGCGCCCGCGGCGCACGGTTGATTGCCCAGGCCCAGCAACTGGGGCTGCCGGTCACCGCCGACGTGGCGTTGTACCAGCTGATCCTCACCGACGAAGCGCTGCGCGATTTCTCCAGCCTGTACCACGTGCAGCCGCCGCTGCGCAGCGCCGCCGACCGTGACGGCCTGCGTGAGGCGGTGAAGTCGGGCGTGATCCAGGCGATCTCCAGCCACCACCAACCCCACGAGCGCGATGCCAAGCTGGCGCCGTTCGGTGCCACCGAGCCGGGCATCAGCAGCGTCGAGCTGTTGCTGCCGCTGGCCATGACCCTGGTCGAGGACGGCCTGCTCGACCTGCCGACGCTGATGGCGCGGCTGAGCAGCGGCCCAGCGGCGGCTATGCGCCTGCCGGCGGGTGAGCTGAAAGTGGGCGGCGCGGCCGACCTGGTGCTGTTCGATCCGCAAGCCTCCACCGTTGCCGGTGAGCAGTGGTTCTCACGCGGCGCGAACTGCCCGTTCATCGGCCACTGCCTGCCGGGCGCGGTGCGTTATACCTTGGTCGATGGGCACATCTGCCACGAGGCCTGACAGACCGCACCGCCCATTTCGCGGGTAAACCCGCTCCCACAGGATATCGAGCCCCTGTGGGAGCGGGTTTACCCGCGAATGCAGCAACAGCGATGAGCCTGTTCGACGCCGACCACTCATCCCTCAAGGTTGAAATCCTTCCCCCCACCCCCATATGTCTCTGCATCAGGCATTTTCGCCCCGCTGCGTGGAGACTCTCCCTTGACTACCATCGTTTCTGTCCGCCGTAACGGCAAAGTCGTCATGGGCGGCGACGGCCAGGTTTCCCTCGGCAACACCGTGATGAAAGGCAACGCCAAGAAAGTCCGTCGCCTTTACAACGGCCAGGTCATCGCCGGCTTCGCCGGTGCCACCGCCGACGCCTTCACCCTGTTCGAGCGCTTCGAAGCCCAGCTGCAGAAACACTCCGGCCACCTGGTACGCGCCGCCGTCGAACTGGCCAAGGAATGGCGTACCGACCGTTCCCTGAGCCGCCTGGAAGCGATGCTGGCGGTAGCCAACAAGGACGCTTCCTTGATCATCACCGGCAACGGCGACGTGGTCGAACCCGAAGACGGCCTGATCGCCATGGGTTCCGGTGGCGGCTACGCCCAGGCCGCAGCCCGTGCCCTGCTGAACAAGACTGACCTGTCGGCCCGGGAAATCACCGAGGCCGCCCTGAACATCGCCGGCGACATCTGCGTGTTCACCAACCACAACCTGACCATCGAGGAGCAGGACCTGGCCGAGTAATCAGTTGTTTTGGCGTCCCGCCCACAGCGGGACTTTTCCACACTGATGACTGCGCCTTAGGACCCTATTGATCATGTCCATGACCCCCCGCGAAATCGTTCACGAACTGAACCGCCACATCATCGGCCAGGACGACGCCAAGCGCGCCGTCGCCATTGCCCTGCGCAACCGCTGGCGGCGCATGCAGCTGCCTGCCGAGCTGCGTGCCGAAGTCACCCCGAAGAACATCCTGATGATCGGCCCCACCGGCGTGGGCAAGACCGAAATCGCCCGTCGCCTGGCCAAGCTGGCCAACGCGCCGTTCATCAAGGTCGAAGCGACCAAGTTCACCGAAGTCGGCTATGTCGGCCGTGACGTCGAGTCGATCATCCGCGACCTGGCCGATGCCGCGCTGAAGATGCTCCGCGAGCAAGAGATCGTCCGTGTGCGCCACCGCGCCGAAGACGCCGCCGAAGACCGCATCCTCGACGCCCTGCTGCCGCAGGCGCGCACCAGCAGCTTCGCCGAAGAGGCCGCACCGTCGAGCAGCGATTCCAACACCCGCCAGCTGTTCCGCAAGCGCCTGCGTGAAGGCCAGCTGGACGACAAGGAAATCGAGATCGAAGTAGCCGACGCGGTCGGTGTCGAGATCGCCGCGCCGCCCGGCATGGAAGAGATGACCAACCAGCTGCAGAGCCTGTTCGCCAACATGGGCAAGGGCAAGCGCAAGGCGCGCAAGCTGAAGGTTAAGGACGCGCTGAAGATGGTCCGCGATGAAGAAGCCGGCCGCCTGGTCAACGACGAAGAGCTCAAGGCCAAGGCCCTGGAAGCGGTCGAGCAGCACGGCATCGTGTTCATCGACGAAATCGACAAGGTGGCCAAGCGTGGCAACGTCGGCGGCGCCGATGTGTCCCGCGAAGGCGTGCAGCGCGACCTGCTGCCGCTGATCGAAGGCTGCACCGTCAACACCAAGCTGGGCATGGTCAAGACCGACCACATCCTGTTCATCGCCTCCGGTGCGTTCCACTTGAGCAAGCCGAGCGACCTGGTGCCCGAGCTGCAGGGTCGCCTGCCGATCCGCGTCGAGCTCAAGGCCCTGACCCCGGAAGACTTCGAACGCATCCTCAAAGAGCCGCACGCCTCGCTGACCGAGCAGTATGCAGCGCTGTTGAAGACCGAAGGCCTGAACATCGAGTTCGCCGACGAGGGCCTCAAGCGCCTGGCCGAGATCGCCTTCCAGGTCAACGAGAAAACCGAGAACATCGGTGCCCGCCGCCTGCACACCCTGCTCGAGCGCCTGCTCGAAGAGGTGTCGTTCAGTGCCGGTGACCTGGCCAGCGCCCATGACGAGACGCCGATCCACATCGACGCCGCGTATGTGAACAGCCACCTGGGTGAGCTGGCGCAGAACGAAGACCTGTCGCGCTACATCCTGTAAGACCGGTTACATCCTCTTCGCGGGTAAACCCGCTCCCACAGGATCACCACAGTGCCAAGGTATGTGGTGACCCTGTGGGAGCGGGTTTATCGGGACGCCGAACCGCCGCGAAAGGGCCCTTGAATCCCTGCATCAGAAGCTGGAAGCTTGCTCCTTACCGCTTCCGAGAGATTCAGCCCATGGCCCGCCTGCCCACCGCCATCAACCTGCACAAAGCCTCGAAAACCCTCACCCTCACCTACGCCCCCGGCGAGGTCTACCACCTGCCTGCCGAGTTCCTGCGGGTGCACTCCCCTTCCGCCGAGGTCCAGGGCCACGGCAATCCCATCCTGCAATTTGGCAAGATCAACGTAGGCCTCAGCGGCCTGGAGCCTGCCGGCCAATACGCACTGAAACTGACCTTCGACGACGGCCATGACTCAGGGTTGTTCACCTGGGAATACCTCGAACAACTGTGCCTGCGCCAGGAACAACTGTGGGCCGAGTATCTGGATGAACTGCACAAGGCCGGCAAATCCCGCGACCCCGCCGAGTCGGTCGTCAAGCTGATGCTCTAGCGCGGGGCCTCCAGGTTTTAGAGCGCATTTTCTAATCTCATCTGCTTGAATGCGTGGATGGCGGCCAAAGACTGGCTGTCTTGCGCATTACATGAAAGTCGGGTAACCAATGGAGCTGGCAAGTTCCCTGCATCGCCTTTTCGGCAGGCAGGGCCAGGCCGGTATGTAGAGGTCGCGAGCGAAAGCAGGTTGTCTTCACACGCAGAAACCCCCGCAGCTCATCATCGACACGCATCCGGTCGCAGCACCGCTGTTCCTTATCACTGGTCACCCGAGTAGCAGTACCGGGCTGTCACAGCACACCGGTACTCGTCTCAGGACAACGGAGCGTCGTAGATGAGTAACAAGAACAACGATGAGTTGCAGCGGCAGGCCTCGGAGAACACCCTGGGGCTGAACCCGGTCATCGGCATTCGCCGTAAGGATTTGCTCACGTCGGCGCGCACGGTATTGCGCCAGGCGGTTCGCCAGCCACTGCACAGTGCCAAGCACGTGGCGCATTTCGGCCTGGAACTGAAGAACGTGCTGCTGGGCAAATCCAGCCTGCAGCCCGGTGGCGACGACCGTCGCTTCCAGGACCCGGCCTGGAGCAACAACCCACTGTACCGGCGCTACCTGCAGACGTACCTGGCCTGGCGCAAGGAACTCAACGACTGGATCGGCGAAAGCGACCTGTCGCCCCAGGACATCACCCGTGGCCAGTTCGTCATCAACCTGATGACCGAAGCCATGGCACCGACCAACACCCTCTCCAACCCGGCGGCGATCAAGCGCTTCTTCGAAACCGGCGGCAAGAGCCTGCTCGACGGGCTGTCCAACCTCGCCAAGGACATGGTCAACAACGGCGGCATGCCCAGCCAGGTGAACATGGAAGCCTTCGAGGTGGGCAAGAACCTGGGCACCAGCGAAGGCGCGGTGGTGTACCGCAACGACGTGCTCGAACTGATCCAGTACAAACCCATCACCGAGCAGGTGCACAGCCGCCCGCTGCTGGTGGTGCCGCCGCAGATCAACAAGTTCTACGTGTTCGACCTGAGCCCGGAAAAGAGCCTGGCGCGCTTCTGCCTGCGCTCGCAGCAGCAGACCTTCATCATCAGCTGGCGCAACCCGACCAAGGCCCAGCGCGAGTGGGGCCTGTCCACCTACATCGACGCCCTCAAGGAAGCGGTCGACGCGGTGCTGGCGATCACCGGCAGCAAGGACCTGAACATGCTCGGCGCCTGCTCCGGGGGCATCACCTGCACCGCGCTGGTGGGCCACTACGCGGCCCTGGGCGAAAAGAAGGTCAACGCCCTGACCCTGCTGGTCAGCGTGCTCGACACCACGATCGATACCGAGGTGGCGCTGTTCGTCGACGAGCAGACGCTGGAGGCCGCCAAGCGCCACTCCTACCAGTCCGGGGTGCTCGAGGGCAGCGACATGGCCAAGGTGTTCGCCTGGATGCGCCCCAACGACCTGATCTGGAACTACTGGGTCAACAACTACCTGCTGGGCAATTCACCGCCCGTGTTCGACATCCTGTTCTGGAACAACGACACCACGCGCCTGCCGGCCGCCTTCCACGGCGACCTGATCGAAATGTTCAAGAACAACCCGCTGATCCGCGCCAATGCCCTGGAGGTGTGCGGCACCGCTATCGACCTGAAGCAGGTCGACTGCGACATCTTCAGCGTCGCCGGTACCGCCGACCACATCACCCCGTGGCAGTCGTGCTACCGCTCGGCGCATCTGTTCGGCGGCAAGATCGAATTCGTGCTGTCCAACAGCGGCCATATCCAGAGCATCCTCAATCCGCCGGGCAACCCCAAGGCGCGCTTCATGACCGGTGAAGACCGCCCGGACGACCCGCTGGCCTGGCAGGAGAACGCGGTCAAGCACGCCGACTCCTGGTGGCTGCACTGGCAGACGTGGCTGGGCGATCGCGCCGGGGACCTGAAGAAGGCGCCGACCCGGCTGGGCAACCGCACCTATGGCGCAGGCGAGGCCGCACCGGGAACCTACGTGCACGAGCGTTGAGCCCAATCGCCGCGATGTGCCGGCAGGCGCATCGCGGCGCTACCTTCACCCCAGAGTCACGCGTATGCCGCAACCCTACATCTTCCGCACCGTCGAGCTGGACGATCAGTCCATCCGCACCGCGGTGCGCCCGGGCAAGCCGCACCTGACGCCGCTGCTGATCTTCAACGGCATCGGCGCCAACCTCGAACTGGTGTTCCCCTTCATCGAGGCGCTGGACCCGGACCTGGAAGTGATCGCCTTCGACGTGCCCGGGGTCGGCGGTTCGTCGACGCCGCGCCACCCGTACCGCTTCCCCGGCCTGGCCAAGTTGACCGCGCGCATGCTCGACTACCTCGACTACGGCCAGGTCAACGCCATCGGTGTGTCCTGGGGCGGGGCGCTAGCCCAGCAGTTCGCCCACGACTACCCCGAACGCTGCAAGAAGCTGGTGCTGGCCGCCACCGCCGCCGGTGCGGTGATGGTGCCGGGCAAGCCCAAGGTGCTGTGGCTGATGGCCAGCCCCCGGCGTTACATCCAGCCCTCCCACGTGATCCGCATCGCCCCGATGATCTATGGCGGCGCCTTTCGCCGCGACCCGGACCTGGCGCTGCACCACGCCTCGAAGGTGCGCTCCGGCGGCAAGATGGGCTACTACTGGCAGCTGTTCGCCGGGCTCGGCTGGACCAGCATCCACTGGCTGCACAAGATCCAGCAACCCACCCTGGTGCTGGCCGGCGACGACGACCCGCTGATCCCCCTGGTCAACATGCGCCTGCTGGCCTGGCGGATTCCCAATGCCCAGCTACACATAATCGACGATGGCCACCTGTTCCTGATCACCCGGGCCGAGGCCGTCGCCCCGATCATCATGAAATTCCTCCAGCAAGAGCGCCAGCGCGCGGTCATGCACCCCCGGCCCGCCTCGGGCGGCTGATGCAGACGCGCTGGCGTCTGTGGGAGCGGCTTTAGCCGCGAAGCAAGCGACATGGTGAATGGCACCGGCTACGCCGGTGTTCGCGGCTAAAGCCGCTCCCACAGGCCTCTGGTGGGTCAGGCAGTGATGCGCAGCACCACCAGAGCGGCCCGATTGCTATAACGATGGAGTGTTGGCATGAAAGACAAACCGGCAACAGGGACGACACCGGTCCCGGCCACCAGCATGAACGTGCAGAACGCGATCACTGGCCTGCGCGGCCGCGACCTGCTTTCGACGCTGCGCCATGTCGGTCGCCATGGCCTGCTGCACCCGCTGCACACGGCAAAGCACTTGCTGGAGCTGGGCGGCACCCTGGGCCGGGTGATGCTCGGCGACACCCCGTTTCAGCCGCACGCGCGCGACAGCCGCTTCAGTGACCCCACCTGGAGCCAGAACCCGTTCTACCGGCGCAGCCTGCAGGCCTACCTGGCCTGGCAGAAACAGACCCGCCTGTGGGTCGAGGAAAGCTCGCTGTCCCACGACGACCGCGTTCGCGCGCAGTTCCTGTTCAACCTGATCAACGACGCCATCGCCCCGAGCAACTCGCTGCTCAACCCGCTGGCGGTCAAGGAGTTGCTCAACACCGGCGGCCAGAGCCTGCTGCGTGGCGTTGGCCACCTGCTCGACGACCTGCGCCACAACGACGGGCTGCCACGCCAGGTGGACGAGCGCGCCTTCGAGGTCGGCGGCAACCTCGCCGCCACGCCTGGCGCGGTGGTGTTTCGCAATGAGCTGCTGGAGCTGATCCAATACAAGCCGATGAGCGAAAAGCAGTACGCCCGGCCAGTGCTGGTGGTGCCGCCGCAGATCAACAAGTTCTACATCTTCGACCTCAGCCCGACCAACAGCTTCGTCCAGTACATGCTCAAGAACGGTCTGCAGGTGTTCATGATCAGCTGGCGCAACCCCGACCCGCGCCACCGCGAATGGGGCCTGTCGAGCTACGTGCAGGCCCTGGAAGAGGCGCTCAACGCCTGCCGCAGCGTCAGCGGCAGCCGCGACCCGAACCTGATGGGCGCCTGCGCCGGCGGCCTGACCATGGCCGCGCTGCAGGGCCATCTGCAAGCCAAGAACCAACTGCGCAAGGTGCGCAGCGCCACCTACCTGGTGAGCCTGCTCGACAGCCAGTTCGACAGCCCCGCCAGCCTGTTCGCCGACGAACAGACCATCGAGGCGGCCAAGCGCCGCTCGTATCAGCGCGGCGTGCTCGACGGCGGCGAAGTGGCACGGATCTTCGCCTGGATGCGGCCCAACGACCTGATCTGGAACTACTGGGTCAACAACTACCTGATGGGCAAGACCCCGCCGGCCTTCGACATCCTCTACTGGAACGCCGACAACACCCGCCTGCCTGCCGCCCTGCACGGCGACCTGCTGGACTTCTTCAAGCACAACCCGTTGCCCCACCCTGACGGGCTGGAGGTGTGCGGTACGCCCATCGACCTCAAGCAGGTCGACTTGGACAGCTTCACCGTGGCCGGCAGCAACGACCACATCACCCCCTGGGACGCGGTGTACCGCTCGGCCCTGCTGCTGGGTGGCGATCGGCGCTTCGTGCTGTCGCACAGCGGGCATATCCAGAGCATCATCAACCCGCCCGGCAACCCCAAGGCCTACTACCTGGATAACCCCAAGCTGTCCGGTGACCCGCGCGCCTGGTTCTACGATGCCGAGCGCCGCGACGGCAGCTGGTGGCCGCAGTGGCTGGAGTGGATCGGCCAGCGCTCCGGTACGCTCAAGGCACCACGCACCGAGCTGGGCAACGCCACCTACCCACCGCTGGCCCCCGCGCCAGGCACCTACGTACTGGCACGCTGACTGAATGAAGACCCGCGACCGCATCCTCGAATGCGCCCTGCTGCTGTTCAACCGCCAGGGCGAACCCAACGTCTCGACCCTGGAGATCGCCAACGAACTGGGGATCAGCCCAGGCAACCTGTACTACCACTTCCACGGCAAGGAGCCGCTGGTGATCGGCCTGTTCGAGCGCTTCGAAGAACAGCTGATGCCGCTGCTCGACCCACCGCTGGACGTGCGCCTGGACGCCGAGGACTACTGGCTGTTCCTGCACCTGATCGTCGAGCGCATGGCCCAGTACCGCTTCCTGTTCCAGGACCTGTCCAACCTCACCGGGCGCCTGCCCAAGCTGGCGCGGGGCATGCGCAGCCTGATCAACGCGCTCAAGCGCACCCTCGCCGCGCTGCTGGCCAGCCTCAAGAGCCAGGGCCTGGTGACCAGCGAAACGCAAGCCTTGGGGCAATTGGTGGAACAGATCGCCCTGACCCTGATCTGTTCGCTGGATTACCAGCGTGTGTTGGGGCGTGAAGGCGATGTGGGGGTGGTGGTGTACCAGGTGATGATGCTGGTGGCGCCGCACTTGCAGGCGCCGGCGCGCACGGCGGCGGAGCAGCTGGCGATGAGGTATCTGGAGGGGTGAAATGATCGCGGGGCAAGCCCGCTCCCACGTTGGCCTGAGTAACCATTGTGGGAGCGGGCTTGCCCCGCGATGAAGGCGACGCGGTATCAGGCCTGGGCGGCCACGTTCACCGGTGCCGACGGGGTGGCGCTGGCCGGGGCCGCGCTCGGCGCCGGGGCGGCGGTGGCGGCAGGTGCCGCTGCTACCGGCTTGGCTGCCGCAGGTTTGGCCGCAGGCGCTTTCTTGACTGCTGGCTTCTTCGCCGCTGCCGGTTTGGCCGCAGGCTTGGCAGCAGCCGGCTTGGCTGCAGCGGTTTTAACCGCAGGCTTGGCAGCAGGTTTCGCCGCAGCGGTCTTGGCGGCCGGTTTGGCAGCTGCCTTGGCCAGTGGCTTGGCAGCCGTCTTGCTGGCGGCGGCCTTGGACACCGGCGTGACCGAAGCCCCGGTCAGCTTCTCGATCTGCTTGGTCAGCGTGTCGACCTGCTGGTGCAGTGCCTTGATCTCGTTGCGGCTGGGCACGCCCAGGCGCGAGATGGCGCTGTTCAGGCGCTTGTCGAAGGCCTCTTCGAGTTCGCTCCACTTGCCCAGTGCGCGTTCCTTGACGTCCGATACCCGCGAGGTGGTGGCGGACTTGGCCGAGTCGGCTGCCGAGTCGACGCTTTTCTTCGCCTGCTTCTCGGCTTTCTCGCCATCCTTCACCAGCGAATCGAACAGCTTCGGACCGTCCTGGTCGACCTTGGAATAGATACCCAGGCCAGCCAACCAGATCTTGCGGGAGTACTTCTCGATTCCGCCGATCCAGGAGCTGCCTTCTTTTTCGGTGTTCTTCTTGCCAGCCATCCTGCTCTCCTTATGGTTTGTGCGCGACGCGCTCGAGCAGCTCGTGCAGCTGTTCAAGCTTGATGGACAACGCCTCAACGTCATGTTTAGACGGAATGCCGAGGCGATTCAAGGCGCGGCCGACGCGCTCATCGAAGGCTTTCTCGATTTTGTCCAGCTGGACCTCGACCTTGCCCCGCACGCGGGTCACTTCCTGGCCAGCTTCGTCGAGCTGGTGATTGGCCGCATCGAGTTCTTTATGGATGCGTTTCTTGCCACGCTTCTCGACGCCTTCACCGGCCTTGACCAGTTCCTTGAAGTAGTCGGAGCCTTCCTGACCGACACGGGCGTAAGCGCCGATGCCCGCCAACCAGATCTTGCGCGCGTAGCCGCGCACTTCGCCCAGGGTGCCCTGGGCGTCGTCCTGCTTGAGATTCACTTTGGCCATGCTCTGTACCTCATGCTCATTTGGGGAGGGAGGATGAGCCCAGGGTGGTAGGGCTTGAGCGTGAAGGTAGGCGGAATAATTAGAATCCTCACCCTAAGGTGGGGCGATGCGGGGTTAGTGTGTGCGGGTATCGAGGGAGCGGGGTTGCCCCGCGATAGCGCCAGCCCCGGCAATCGCTATCGCGGGGCAAGCCTGCTCCCACAAAGCCTGCTCCCGCAAACAGCAAGGACCTCGCGGCCTCAGGCCAGGGCTTTGTCCAGCGCCCGCTCGATCTCGCCCTTGATGGTGCCGCCCATCATCGACAGCATCATGCCCAGCTTGAGCTCGACGCGGATGCTGTCGTCAAAGATGTGCACGCTGCCATTGGCGCCGCTGCGGGTCACGTCTACCCGGTCGCCGTTCCAACTGGCCTTGAGGTCGTATTCGCGGCTGAGCTTGTCCACCAGCGCTTCGGCCTTGGCGCGGGCGGCTTCGCGGCCGAGGGAGTGTTTGCGTTCGACGCTGATCTGGGTCATGCGGGTGTTCCTGCTGATGTAGACATAATCGCCATTATGCCCGCCACCCCGCCACGGCACACCCCGCGAAGACAAATCCGCCCGATGCCCCTAGAATGGCGGTAATTTTTTTCTGGTGAAGCGAAATGACCGACCAGCGCAAAGGCGACCACGCCGAACCCACCACCCACTTCGGCTACCAGGACGTGCCCGAGAGCCAGAAGGCGAAGAAAGTCGCCGAGGTCTTCCACTCCGTCGCCGCCAAGTACGACCTGATGAACGACGTGCTGTCCGGCGGCATGCACCGCCTGTGGAAGCGCTTCACCATCGAGCTGTCCGGTGTGCGCAGCGGCAACCGGGTGCTGGACATCGCCGGTGGTACCGGCGACCTGGCGGCCAAGTTCTCGCGCCTGGTCGGCCCGACCGGCCAGGTGGTACTGGCCGACATCAACGAATCGATGCTCAAGGTCGGCCGTGACCGCCTGCTCGACCGTGGCGTGGCCGGCAACATCGAGTTCGTCCAGGCCGACGCCGAGAAGCTGCCGTTCCCGGACAACCACTTCGACTGCGTGACCATCGCCTTCGGCCTGCGCAACGTGACGCACAAGGACGAGGCCATTCGCTCGATGCTGCGCGTGCTCAAGCCCGGTGGCCGGCTGTTGATCCTGGAATTCTCCAAGCCCACCAACAAGCTGATGTCCAAGGCCTACGACGCCTACTCGTTCGCCTTCATGCCATTGGCCGGCAAGCTGATCACCAACGACTCCGAGAGCTACCGTTACCTCGCCGAGTCGATCCGCATGCACCCCGACCAGGAAACGCTCAAGAGCATGATGGTCGAAGCCGGCTTCGACCGCGTCACCTACCACAACATGACCAGCGGCATCGTCGCCGTGCACCGGGGGATCAAACCCTGATGCTCCTGGCCGGCCTTCTCGCCAGCGTCGAGCACGGCCTCAACCGGGTCTTGCGCATGGACAGCACGGCACTGCCGCGGCTGGCCGCGCTGGAGGGCCAGGTCATCGAGATCGACTGCGTGCAGCCGGCCCTCAAGCTGTTCGTGCTGCCCGATGAAGAAGGCCTGATGCTGGCCGCCCACTGGGAGGGCGAGGTCGATTGCACCCTGCGCGCCCCGGCCGGGCGCCTGGCCCAGTTGGCCCTGAGCAAGGACAAGAGCGCCGTGCTGCACAGCCCGCAGGTCGAACTGCACGGTGACAGCGCGGTGCTGCTCGACCTGGTCGCGGTGCTGCAGGACCTGGAACTGGACTGGGAACACGAGCTGCAACGCTGGCTCGGCCCGGTACCCACCGCGCTGCTCGCCGGCCACGTGCGCCTGCGCGCACGCTGGACCAGGCAGGGCCTGGCCCGTTTCAGCCAGAACCTCTCCGAATACCTGGCCGAAGAGTCCCGCACCCTGGTCGGCAAACGCGAAGCCGAAGCGGCGTTCAGCGAACTCGATGCGCTCAAAGTCGACATCGAACGTCTCGAGGCGCGCCTGCGCCGCCTCGCCCACACTCTTGATACCAGCGATAACGCATGAAGCTGCTCGCCGTCCGCCGTCTGTTGCGCATCCAGCGCGTCGTGATCCGCTACCGCCTCGATGACCTGCTGTTCGAACAGCCCCTGCTGCCCTGGTGGCTGGCCAGCCTGCGCCTGCTGATGCCCTGGCGCTGGCTGCCGCGCAAGCCCCTCGAGCTAAGCCGTGGTGCGCGCATGCGCATGGCGCTGCAGGACCTGGGGCCGATCTTCATCAAGTTCGGCCAGCTGCTGTCCACTCGCCGTGACCTGCTGCCCACCGACATCGCCGACGAGCTGATGCTGCTGCAGGACCGGGTGCCGCCGTTCGACCCGCAGCACGCCGTGGCGCTGATCGAAGAGCAGCTGGGGGCCAAGGTTGGCGAGGTGTTCAGCCGCTTCGACGTCGAGCCGCTGGCCTCCGCTTCGGTAGCCCAGGTGCATGCCGCACGCCTGAAAAGCGGCGAGGAAGTGGTGGTCAAGGTGGTGCGCCCGGGCCTGAAGCCGGTGATCGCCCAGGACCTGGCCTGGCTGTTCCTGATCGCCAAGGCCGCCGAGCGCGCCTCGGCCGATGCCCGCCGCCTGCACCCGGTAGAGATCGTCGGCGACTACGAAAAGACCATCTACGACGAGCTCGACCTGCTGCGCGAGGCGGCCAACGCCAGCCAGCTGCGGCGCAATTTCGAAGGTTCGGAGCTGATGTACGTGCCCCAGGTGTACTGGGACTTCTGCCGGCCCAAGGTGCTGGTCATGGAGCGGATCTACGGTGTGCCGGTCACCGACATGGCCACCCTGGCCGACCAGCGCACCGACATGAAGCTGCTGGCCGAGCGCGGTGTCGAGGTGTTCTTCACCCAGGTGTTCCGCGACAGCTTCTTCCACGCCGACATGCACCCGGGCAACATCTTCGTCAGCACGGTCAAGCCGTGGAGCCCGCAGTACATCGCCATCGACTGCGGCATCGTCGGCAGCCTCACCGCCGAGGACCAGGACTACCTGGCGCGCAACCTGATCGCCTTCTTCAAGCGCGACTATCGCCGCGTGGCGCAACTGCACATCGACTCGGGCTGGGTACCGGCGCAGACCAAGGTCAACGAGTTCGAAGCGGCGATCCGCACCGTGTGCGAGCCGATCTTCGAAAAACCGCTCAAGGACATCTCCTTCGGCCAGGTGCTGATGCGCCTGTTCCAGACCGCCCGGCGCTTCAACATGGAAGTCCAGCCGCAACTGGTGCTGCTGCAGAAGACCCTGCTCAACATCGAAGGTTTGGGCCGCCAGCTGTACCCCGACCTGGACCTGTGGAGCACCGCCAAGCCGTTCCTCGAGCGCTGGATGCGCGAGCGCATGAGCCCCAAGGCGGTGTTCGGCAACCTCTACAGCCAGGCCGAGCAACTGCCGCACCTGGCCGACATGACCCGCGACCTGCTCGAACGCCTGTCGCAGCCGCACCTGCACGACCCGCAACTGCCCGAGCGCCGTCGCCAGGGCGACAACTGGGCGCTGCGCCTGCTCGGTGCCGGCCTGCTGGCCGGCGGCGCCACGCTGGCCGCCGGCGCCGTGAGCCTGAGCGCCCCGGCGGCGTGGCCGGCCTGGTTGATGCTGGCCGCAGGCTTGTACCTGATCGTGCGCCGATAGCCAGCCGCGCGGCTGGCTGGCACACTAGCGCACAGGGGCCCGGTACGGGAGCGGGCCCGGTTTGGAGTCGACGATGAAAGACTGGCTGGACGAGATCAAGTGGAACAGCGATGGCCTGGTACCGGCCATCGCCCAGGACCACAAGACCGGGCGCGTGCTGATGATGGCCTGGATGAACCGTGAATCCCTCGTGCTGACCGCCGCCGAAAACCGCGCCATCTACTGGTCGCGCTCGCGGGGCAAGCTGTGGCGCAAGGGCGAAGAGTCGGGCCATGTGCAGAAACTGCACGAAATGCGCCTGGACTGCGACGCCGACGTGATCATCCTGATGGTCGAGCAGTTGGGCCATATCGCCTGCCATACCGGCCGCGAAAGTTGCTTCTACCGCGTCTTCGAAGACGGCCAGTGGAAAATCGTCGATCCGGTCCTGAAGGACCCGGACGCCATCTACAGCGCAGGACACTGAACATGAGCGACACCCTGAACCGCCTCGCCGAGGTACTGGAAGAACGCAAGCACGCCGCCCCCGACAGCAGCTATGTGGCCAGCCTCTATCACAAGGGCCTGAACAAGATCCTCGAGAAGCTCGGCGAAGAATCGATCGAGACCATCATCGCCGCCAAGGATGCCGCCGCCAGCAAGGATTACAGCGATGTAATCTATGAGACCGCCGACCTGTGGTTTCATAGCCTGGTCATGCTCAGCGCGCTGGGCCAGCACCCGCAGGCGGTGCTCGATGAGCTGGAGCGCCGGTTCGGCCTGTCCGGCCACGACGAGAAGGCGGCGCGACAGCCGTCTGCCTGACTTATCACAGCCCCTGTGGGAGCGGGTTCACCCGCGAAGCAGGCGCCGCAATGCCGGGCGATGGTTTCGCCCGTGTTCGCGGCGGTTCGGCGCCCCGATGAACCCGCTCCCACAGGTCCTGCATGGCCTGTAGGCGCTTGATCGGTCTCGCTGGCCGACACACATTTTCAGGAGTTTGAGATGGGCATTTTCGACTGGAAACACTGGATCGTCCTGCTGGTCGTCGTCGTGCTGGTATTCGGCACCAAGAAGTTGAAGAACTTCGGCAGCGACCTGGGCGAATCGATCAAGGGCTTTCGCAAGGCCATGAACGAAGAAGAAACCAAGCCGGCCGAGCAGACCCCGCCGCCCGCCCAGCCCGTGCCGCCGGTGCAGAACACCGCGCAGCAGGCCCAGGGCCACACCATCGAGGGCCAGGCGCAGCCGGTCCAAGAGCCGCAGCGGAAAGACTGACCCATGTTCGGCATCAGTTTCAGTGAGCTGCTGCTCGTCGGCCTGGTCGCCCTGCTGGTGCTCGGCCCCGAGCGCCTGCCGGGCGCCGCGCGCACCGCAGGCCTGTGGATAGGCCGGCTCAAGCGCAGCTTCAACGCGATCAAGATGGAGGTCGAGCGCGAAATCGGCGCCGACGACATCCGCCGCCAGCTGCACAACGAGCACATCCTGCAGATGGAACAGGAAGCCAAGCGCATCCTCAATCCACTGGCACCGCCTGCCGCCCAACCCGGCACTGATGCATCCGCAGCCCCCGCAGCACCCGCCGCCGACGCAGCGCCGACGCCACCTGCCGCTACGCCGCAACCCTCCGAGCCGCCACCACCGCCGCGAGCCCCATGAGCGAAAACCCGGAAAACGACCAGCCGATGCCGCTGGTTTCGCACCTGACCGAGCTGCGCACCCGCCTGCTGCGATGCGTCGCCGCCATCTTCCTGATCTTCGCCGGGCTGTTCTCCTTCGCCCAGCAGATCTACACCCTGGTGTCGGCGCCGCTGCGCGCGCACCTGCCGGCCAACGCGACGATGATCGCCACCGACGTGGCCTCGCCGTTCCTCACGCCGTTCAAGCTGACCATGATCGTTTCGCTGTTCCTGGCGATCCCGTTCATCCTCCAGCAGATCTGGGGCTTCATCGCGCCAGGGCTGTACCGCCACGAAAAGCGCATCGCCATCCCGTTGCTGGTGTCGAGCATCTTCCTGTTCTACGCCGGCATGGCCTTCGCCTACTTCCTGGTGTTCCCGCTGATCTTCGGCTTCTTCGCCAGCGCCACCCCCGAGGGCGTGTCGATGATGACCGACATCGCCAGTTACCTCGACTTCGTCATGACCTTGTTCTTCGCCTTCGGCGTGGCCTTCGAGATCCCGGTGGCCGTGGTGCTGCTGGTGTGGATCGGCGTGGTCGACGTGCAGTACCTGAAGAAGATCCGCCCGTACGTGATCATCGGCTGCTTCGTGGTCGGCATGGTACTGACGCCGCCGGACATCTTCTCCCAGACCCTGCTGGCCGTGCCCATGTGGCTGCTGTTCGAGATCGGCGTGCTGTGCGGCAGCCTGATCCGCAAGCGCAGCCACGAACACGACGAACAAAACGAAGACCACAACGACCAACCGCCAGCGACCCAACCGTGAACCTGTTGCTTCTCGAAGAGGCCGACTTCGTGTCGGCCGACCGCGTCATCCTCGCCGATCGCCGTTTCACCCACATGCAGGAGATCCACGGCGTGGCGGTGGGCGACAGCCTGCGCGTCGGGCGCATCAACGGTTTGATGGGCAAGGCCGAGGTGGTCCGCCTCGAAAGCCATGAAGCCGAACTTCAAGTGGCCTTCCACCAGCCGCCACCCGCCAAGCTGCCGCTCACCCTGGTGCTGGCCGTGCCCCGGCCGAAAATGCTCCGCCGGCTGTTCCAGACCATCGCCACCCTGGGCGTTGAGCGGCTGATCCTGGTCAACAGCTACAAGGTCGAGAAGAGTTTCTGGCAGACGCCGTTCCTCAACCCCGAAACGATCCGCGAAAACCTCATCCTGGGCCTGGAACAGGCCCGCGACACGGTCTTGCCGGAAGTCATCATCGAAAAACGCTTCAAACCATTCGTCGAGGACCGCCTGCCCGCCATCGCCGCAGGCACCCTCGGCCTGGTCGGCCACCCCGGCCCCTACCCGGCCTGCCCGCGCGCCGTGGAAGGCCCGGTAACCCTGGCGATCGGCCCCGAAGGCGGCTGGATCCCGTATGAAGTCGACCTGCTGCACAAGGCCGGCCTGGCGCCGGTGCAGCTGGGTGATCGGATCCTGCGGGTCGAGACGGCTGTCACTGCCCTGCTTTCGCGAATTTTCTGACAAACGGGTCAGCTTTCGCCCATCAAGTTTCCCCGACGCACGCCGATGGCCTTTGCAACAGAACAATAATCCGCACTGCCACGCGCCGGGGAGTCGTCTATGTACCGTTGGTTTGCCCAGTCACTGGGGAATGTAAGCGTCAATCGCAAGTTGGGGATCGGCTTCGGCCTGGTACTGCTGTTCACCCTGGGCATCACCTTCACCGGATGGATGGGGATCGACAGCGTGACCAGCCGGGGCGACAAGCTCGGTAATATCTCGGTCATCCACCAGTACACCCAGGACCTGCGCATCGCTCGCCAGCACTATGAGCGCAACCGCGACGAAGCCTCGGTGGCCGAACTGGAAAAAGCCCTGGCCAACCTCGAACGCCAGGTACAGCTGATGCTGGGCCAGATCGAGCTCCCCGCCGACCGCCAGCGCCTGGATCAGCAACAAGGCGCCGTACGCGAATACCAACAGGCCTTCGCCGAGCTCAAGCAGGCCGGCCAGCGCCGCGAAGCCAGCCGTGGCCTGCTGGGCGACAGCGCCGACAAGGCCGCCGCGTTGATCGACAAGGTCGAGCAGCGCCTGCTGCAGGCCGGCGATATCCAGCAATACCAGCAAACCGTGGAAACCAGCGCCTTGCTGCAGCAGGCGCGCTTCCATGTGCGCGGCTACACCTACAGCGGCAAGGCCGAGTTCCAGCAGACCGCCCTCACCGCCATCGACCAGGCCACGGCCGTGCTCAAGGCCCTGCCGGCCAAGCTCCCTGCCGAATACGCCGCCAGCCTCGACGATGCCGCCGAGGCCCTGGCCGCCTACCGTGACGCGGTGAACCAGTTCGGCAGCGCCCAGTCCGCCAGCGAACAAACCCTGCAGCGCATGGCCGCCCAAGGCCAGCTGCTGATCAGCACCAGCCAGGAAATGACCCTGTCGCAGACCAAGGTCCGCGACCAGGGCACCCAGCAGGCCAAGACCCTGCTCGCCGGCGCCACCGCCCTGGCGCTGCTGCTGGGTGTGCTGGCCGCCCTGGCCATCACCCGGCAGATCATCGTGCCCCTGCGCCAGACCCTGACCGCCGCCGAGCGCGTGGCCAACGGCGACCTCAGCCAGGACCTGCAGGCCGACCGCCGCGACGAGCTGGGCCAGCTGCAGGCCAGCATGCAGCGCATGACCCAGGGCCTGCGCCAGTTGATCAGCGGCATCGGCGACGGCGTCACGCAGATCGCCAGCGCCGCCGAGGAGCTCTCGGCGGTGACCGAACAGACCAGCGCCGGGGTGAACAACCAGAAGGTCGAGACCGACCAAGTGGCCACCGCCATGAATGAGATGGCCGCCACCGTGCAGGAAGTGGCGCGCAATGCCGAACAGGCCTCGGAGGCGGCACTGATGGCCGACCAGCAGGCCCGCGAAGGCGACAAGGTGGTGACCGAGGCGATTACCCAGATCGAACGCCTGGCCCACGAAGTGGTGAACTCCAGCGAAGCGATGAACCAGCTCAAGGCGGAAAGCGACAAGATCGGCAGCGTGCTCGACGTGATCAAGTCGGTGGCGCAACAGACCAACCTGCTGGCGCTCAACGCGGCCATCGAAGCCGCCCGTGCCGGCGAAGCCGGGCGCGGTTTCGCCGTGGTCGCCGACGAGGTGCGCAGCCTGGCCCAACGTACCCAGCAGTCGACCGAAGAGATCGAAGAGCTGATCGCCGGCCTGCAAAATGGCACCCAGCGCGTGGCCAGCGTGATGGACAACAGCCGCAGCCTCACCGACAGCAGCGTCGAGCTGACCCGCCGCGCCGGCGGCTCGCTGGAAACCATCACCCGCACCGTCTCGTCGATCCAGGCGATGAACCAGCAGATCGCCACGGCTGCCGAGCAGCAGAGTGCGGTGGCCGAGGAGATCAACCGCAGCGTGATGAACGTACGCGATATCTCCGACCAGACCTCCGCCGCCAGTGAAGAGACCGCCAGCTCCAGTGTCGAATTGGCGCGCCTGGGCACCCACCTGCAGGGTCTGGTCGCCAAGTTCAGGCTGTAAAGCCCGGCGTGGCCGGGCCCCTCAGGGCTACCCGGTCAAGACTTCTCCTATGCGTCGAAGGGAATCCTCCTACGCTATTCACAGGTACAGTCTTACGACCCCCCGGCCGATGAGCAGGATGTACACGCCCCGCGTCACGCAGGGCGCCCTCATCGCCGGAGACTCACCATGCTCGGACCGCTCAACCGCATGCTCGGCCACCTCAGCGTGCGCCTCAAGCTGGCCATGGGCTTTGCCCTGGTCCTGCTGCTCACCCTGCTGACCACCCTGACCGGCTGGCAGGCACTGGGTGATGCCATCGACCGCTCGGAAAAGCTCACCCAGATCGCCCAGCTCAACGATTTGGCCAAGGACCTGCGCGCCGAGCGCATCACCTTCCGCGTGCTCAACGACGATCAGAGCCGCACCCAGCTTGCCCAGACCATCAAGCAACTCGAAGCCTTGATCGAAACCATGCGCCCTCGCTACCTGTCCCCGGAGAACGTGCGCCTGATCGCCGAGAAGCGCGACTTGGTTGAGCGCTACCGGGGCGACTTCGAAAAACTGCAGCAGGCCGTGGCGACACGCCAGCAGCACCACGCAGCCCTGCAGCAGCAGGAGTCCGAACAGGACCAGCACATCAGCGCCCTGCAAGGTGAACTGGTCAAGCGCTTGAGCCAGCTCGACCAACCGGCCGCCCAGGGCCAGGCACTCACCCTGATCGATACGCTCAACCGCCATGTGGAAATGGCCAACCAGCGCGCCGCCATCCCGGCCTACCACAGCGACCCGCTGCAAGCGTTCGAGGGTGTCGGCCAACCCGCCATGGATGCAGCGCAAGCCACGCTCGGGCAACTCGACCAGTTGGTACGGCGCCTGGGCCTGGATGAACGCCTTACCGCCCCCGTTGCCGCCGGCCTGGCCCGCTACCGTGAGCAGTTGCGCCAGTACGCGCGCTCAGCGATTGCCGTGGAGTTGCTGCAGAACGACATGGAGCAGCTGGGCAACCAGATCACCACCAGCAGCCGCGAACTCAGCGACAACCAGGTCGAACTGCGCGACGAACAGGCGCTGGCCTCACGCAGCCTGATGACCAGCGTCGCCTTGCTGGCCCTGTTGATCGGCGGCTTGGCGGCGTGGCTGATCAGCCAACAGATCACCGTGCCGCTGAAACAGACCTTGCGTCAGGCCGAACGTATCGCCAAAGGCGACTTGAGCCAGATAGACGAGGTCACCCGCAGCGACGACCTTGGGCAACTGCAGGGCAGCATGCGCACCATGACCCTGAGCCTGCGTGAGCTGATGGGCGGTATCGACCATGGCGTCACCCGTTTGTCGCAAGCGGTGGACGAGTTAGCGACGGTCAGCGAGCAAACCCAGCACAGGGTCGGCCAGCAGAAGGAAGAGACCGACCAGGTGGCCACGGCGATGAACCAGATGAGCGCCACCGTGCAGGAAGTGGCACAGAACGCCGAACAGGCGTCGCAGGCCGCAACCACCGCCGATCACCAGGCGCAGCTGGGCGACCAGGTGGTGGGCCAGGCCATCGAACGCATCGAGCAGTTGGCCGGGCAGATGGAGCACTGCCAGCAGGCCATGGCCCACCTGGCTGAGGAGAGCCAGCGCATCGGCTCGATCCTCGATGTGATCAAGTCGGTGTCCGAGCAGACCAACCTGCTGGCGCTCAACGCGGCCATCGAGGCCGCGCGGGCCGGCGAGGCCGGGCGTGGCTTTGCCGTGGTCGCCGACGAGGTGCGTGGCCTGGCCCAGCGCACCCAGCAGTCGACCGAAGAGATCGAACAACTGATCGGCAACCTGCACAGCGGCACCGAGCAGGTCATGGGGCTGCTCGACGACAGCAAGCGCCTCACCGGGCAGAGCGTCGAGCTCAGCCGCAGGGCCGGTGAAGCGCTCGGGCAGATCACCTCCACCGTTTCGACCATCCAGGGCATGAACCAGCAGATCGCCACGGCCAGCGAAGAGCAGAGCGTGGTGGCGGAGCAGATCAACCGTAGTGTGATGAATGTGCGCGATGTGTCGGACCAGACCAGCACGGCCAGTGAGCAGACGGCGGCGTCCAGCGTTGAGTTGGGGCAGTTGGGGCGGGAATTGCGGGGGATGGTGGGGAGGTTCAGCCTTTGAAGCAGCTGCAAGCTACAAGCTACAAGCTACAAGCTACAAGCTGCAAGAAAAAGCACTACGCGTTGCCTGGGCATTCGCGGTTCGGCTTCTTCTTGTCGCTTGCGGCTTGCGGCTCGCAACTGCTTCAGAGCACCTGGCGCAGGAAGGCTTGCGCCCGCGGATCCTTCGGCGCGTCGAAGAACTGCCCGGGCGGCGAATCCTCCAGCAGCTTGCCGTGATCGAAGAACAGCACCCGGTCGGCCACTTCACGGGCGAAGCCCATTTCGTGGGTTACGCAGACCATGGTCATGCCCTCTTGGGCGAGGGTCTTCATCACGTCCAGCACCTCGCCGACCATTTCCGGGTCGAGCGCCGAGGTCGGCTCGTCGAACAGCATCACCTTGGGCTCCATCGCCAGGGCGCGGGCAATCGCCACCCGCTGCTGCTGGCCACCGGACAGGCGCGACGGGAACTCGTTGGCCTTCTGCGATATGCCGACCTTTTCCAGCAGCGCCCGGGCCTTGGCTTCACGCTCGGCCTTGCCGCGCTTGCGCACCACCTTCTGTGCCAGGCACAGGTTTTCCAGCACGGTCATGTGCGGGAACAGGTTGAAGTGCTGGAACACCATGCCGACTTCGCGGCGGTAGGCGTTGATGTCGGTCTTCGGGTCGGCCAGTTGCAGGCCGTCGATGGCGACATAGCCCTGGTCGAAGTGTTCCAGGCCGTTGAGGCAGCGCAGGAAGGTCGACTTGCCCGAACCGGACGGGCCGAGCACCACCACCACTTCGCCCTTGGCGACCTGGGTGGTGACGTTGTCCACCGCGCGCACCACCTGGCCACGGGTGTCGAAGACTTTCAGCAGGTCACGGACTTCAATCACTTTGCGCAAGCCTCCGCTCGAGCCGGCTGGCGATGTGCGACAGCGGCAGGTTGATCAGCAGGTACAGGCCAGCCACGCAGAACCAGATCTCGAAGGTCGAGAACGAAGTGGTGATGGCTTCGCGGCCGCTCTTGGTCAGCTCGGTGATGGCGATCACCGACACCAGCGAGGTGTCCTTGACCAGGCTGATGAACTGCCCGGCCAGCGGCGGCAGCACGCGCTTGAACGCCTGCGGCAGGATCACGTGGCGCATCGACTGGGCGCCGTTGAGGCCCAGCGAGCGTGCCGCCTCGTTCTGGCCCTTGGCGATCGACTGCACGCCGGCACGGACGATCTCGGCCACGTAGGCGCCAGTGAACAATGCCAGCGCCGCCACCCCAGCGAACTCGCGGCTCAGGTTGAGCACGGTGCCGATGAAGAAGTAGAAGATGAAGATCTGCACCAGCAACGGCGTGCCGCGCACCAGTTCGACGTAGACCGTGGACAGGTCACGCAGGGTCGGGTTGTTCGACAGCCGGCACAGCCCGGCAAACAGGCCGATCAGCAGGCCCAGGGCGCCGGAAATCACCGACAGCCAGAGCGTGGTCCACAGGCCCCAGGCCAGGGGCCCCGCAGCCCAATGGCGGGTGACGCCGATGGCATCGCCTTCGGCGACGTCGTCGCCACGGGCCAGCAGCATGCTGTCCTTGGCCACTTCGATCACCTGGGTGTCGCCGCTTTCATCCTTCAGGGTGACCCGGGCGTTGTCGCCGGACACCACGATTTCCTCGACCGTGCCTGGGTTGGCGGCACGCTGGGTTTCCTCGGCCTTGTAGGCGAAGTATTGCGGAACGCGGTTCCAGCGCCACTCATAGGAAATCATCGAGGTGGCCATGTACAGGCTGAACGCCAGGCCCAGCAGGACCAGCGCGGTCAGCCCATGCCAGGGCCACTGTGCTTTCTTGTGTTTGATCACGTGGGGTACTTCCGTAAATGCGAAACGCGCAAGGTGGGCTTCGGGGGCAGCCGGTCAGATCCTCTGCGCCTGGACCGGCCCCATCGCTGGCAAGCCAGCTCCCACAAGTACAGCGATGACTGTGGGAGCTGGCTTGCCAGCGATAGGGCCGGCCGGGACAGCGAGCAACTCAACCAACCACCCTCAGCACCACCTGCGCGTCGGGGTCAAAACCTGGGCTTGTGGCCTGGGCCTTATTCCATTTCCTTCAGCCAGTCCTTGTTCTTGAACCACTTGTCGTGGATACGATCGTAGGTCCCGTCATGCTTGATCTGGTGCAGGAAGTTGTTGATGAAGTTGATGCTGTCGTAGTCGCCTTTCTTCAGGCCGAAGGCCAGCGGCTCGTAGGTGAAGGGTTCTTCGAGGAACAGCAGCTTGCCGGCGCCGGCCTTCTCCACCGCCACCACGTTGTACGGCGCGTCGTAGACGAAGGCGTCAGCCTTGCCGTTGACCACGTCCATCACCGCTTCCTGCTCGTTGTCGTAGCCGTGGTACTTGGCTTTGCCGATCAGCTTCTTGGAAACCATCTCGCCGGTGGTGCCGAGCTTGGAGGTGATGCGGTACTTCTCGTTGTTCAGGTCTTTGTACGACTTGATCTCGCCCGCCAGTTCCTTGCGGATCAGCAGGGTCTGGCCGACCACGATGAAGGGTTCGCTGAAGTTCAGACGCAGGTTGCGCTCTTGAGTGAGGGTCATGCCGCTGCCGATGAAGTCGAACTTGTCGGTGAGCAGGGCCGGGATGATGCCGTCATAGGCGGTGGAGACGGTCTCCAGCTTGACGCCCATGGACTTGGCCATGGCCTTGAGGATGTCGACTTCGAAGCCGATGATCTCGCCGCGCTTGTTGGTCATCTCGAACGGCATGTAGGTCGGGTCCATGCCGACCCGCAGGGTGCCGCGCTTGACCGCGTCGTCGATGGCGCCGGCCTGGGCGGCGGTTACCGCGATGAGGGCGGTGGCACCGACCAGCAATCGCGACAGGTATTTCTTCATCATCACCAAGTCCCCTAGCAAGAAGTACGCAAAATTCTTTTTGTATGCACGGTCTGACAGACCGATGCGTAATGTCGCGTAGGATGCTAACGCATGCGCGGGCTGGGACCTAGCGCTCGGGGGGACTTTGTTGGCCAAAATCGAGAGCGGTCAGCGAAACCGCATGAAGGCATTCGCGGGTAAACCCGCTCCCACAGGGTTTGCGTCACCTGTGGGAGCGGGTTTACCCGCGAAGGGCCGCAAAGCGGCCCAAAGAGGCTTAAGCCAGGGCTGGCTGTGCCTGGCTCTCCGGATGCAACGGCAGCAACGGCGAGTGCGGGTCGTTGTCGATCGACGCACGCCACACATCGATCCACGCCGCGTTGTGCTCGGCCCAGACCTGCCCGTGCAGGCGCGACAGCGCCACCGGGTCGCTCAGCAAGGCCAGGCGGGTGTTGCCGTCCAGGCCTTTGGGGCCCACTTCCAGCGCCTTGGCCACGCGCTCGTCACGCAAGGTTTCGATCGCAGCGGACTGACCGTGGCGCGCAGTGGCCATGGCGCAGGCCAGGGCGTTCTGGCGCGGGTCGACCACTGCGCGGACGAAGCCGTCGTGCAGGGCGTGCCAGCGGTTCTCGTGGGTGTACTGGTCGGTGGCCAGCAGCTCCTGCGGCGTGGCGTACTCCTCGGGGATGAGGAACAGCTTCTCGTCCTTGGCCGCCAGGCCCAGGCGCGTGCGGCTGGAGATCACCGACACCGGGATCGACAGCAGCAGCGAGCCAACGATAGGCGCCAGCCACCACAGGAAGCTCGGGTTCAGCCAGGCCACCAGGGCGGCCCAGGCAAAGCCCAGCAGGGTCTGCGGGCCGTGGCGACGCACCGCTTCGCTCCACGGCGTGGAGTCGTCGTCACGCTGCGGCGAGTTCCAGGTCGCGGCCCAGCCGAGGAACGCGGCCAGTACGAAACGGGTGTGGAAGATCATCCGCACCGGCGCCAGCAGCATGGAGAACAGCATCTCCATCAGCATCGACAGGGTGACCTTGATGCGCCCGCCAAACTCGGTGGCGCCCTTGGCCCAGATCAGGATGACGCTGAGCAGCTTGGGCAGGAACAGCAGCACGATGGTGGTGGAGAACAGCGCGATGGCTTTCTCCGGGTGCCACTGCGGCCACAACGGGTAGAGCTGGAACGGCTCGATGAAGTACTGCGGCTCCATCAGGGTGTTGGTCGCCAGCAGCGCGGTCGACAGCACCAGGAACAGGAACCACAGCGGCGCCGACAGGTACGACATCACCCCGGTGAGGAACACCGCACGGTGCACCGGGTGCATGCCCTTGACCAGGAACAGGCGGAAGTTCATCAGGTTGCCGTGGCACCAGCGGCGGTCACGCTTGAGCTCGTCGAGCAGGTTCGGCGGCAATTCTTCGTAACTGCCCGGCAGGTCGTAGGCAATCCACACGCCCCAGCCGGCACGGCGCATCAGCGCGGCTTCGACGAAGTCGTGGGAGAGGATGGCACCGGCGAAGGCGCCCTTGCCGGGCAACGGCGCCAAGGCGCAGTGCTCGATGAACGGCTTCATGCGGATGATCGCGTTGTGGCCCCAGTAGTGCGACTCGCCCAGCTGCCAGAAGTGCAGGCCGGCGGTGAACAGCGGGCCATACACGCGGGTGGCGAACTGCTGCATGCGCGCATACAGGGTGTCCATGCCCGAAGCTTTCGGCCCGGTCTGGATGATGCCGGCGTCCGGGTTGGCCTCCATCAGGCGCACCAGGCTGCTCAGGCACTCGCCGCTCATGACGCTGTCGGCGTCGAGCACGACCATGTACTTGTACTCGCCACCCCAGCGACGGCAGAAGTCGTCGAGGTTGCCGCTCTTGCGCTTCACGCGGCGACGGCGGCGACGGTAGAAGATGCGGCCGAAGCCCTTGGCCTCACGGCACACGTCCAGCCAGGCCTGCTGTTCGGCCACGGCGATGTCGGTGTCGTTGGTGTCGCTGAGCACGAAGAAGTCGAAGCGGTCGAGGTTGCCGCTGGCAGCCACCGACTCGAAGGTGGCGCGCAGGCCGGCGAACACCCGTGGCACGTCTTCGTTGCAGATCGGCATCACCAGCGCGGTGCGCGCCTCGGCAGGGATCGGCTCGTTGCCGGCACTGCTGCCAGAGATGCGGTACTTGTCACGCCCGGTGAGCAGCTCGAGGAAGCCCATCAACGCGGTCCAGAAGCCCGCCGAAACCCAGCAGAACAGAATGCCGAAGAGAATCAGGATGGAGGTCTGCAGCGCGTAGGGCCACACCTGTACCACGGTGTCCCACAGCGGCTGGTGCAGCACTTCCTCGAGGTCGACGAACGACCAGCCCTGGTACGGCAGGATGCCCTTCATGTACCAGCCGGCGACGATGGTCTGGCCGATCATCAGGGTCAGCAGGATATAGCGGCGGATAGAGCCGACCGTGCGCCAGCGCGCCGGCGGCAGCTCGCGCTTGGGCGGCTGCGGGGCGTTGGTGCGGCCGGTCATGCGCCGCCACATGCGGATCAGCACGTTGGTGCGCCACGGCTCGGGCACGACCTTGGTGCGCTTGATCGGCGGGGCGATCTTCAGGCACAGCCGCCCGCTGCCGTCGACGCCGAGCATTTCGGCCTCTTCCAGCTCGGCGGCGCTGCCGACGGTAAGACGGGAGCCCACCGAGGCCTGCACGGCCTCGGCGGTGCCGGCGGCCGGGTTGGCCGCCAGACGTTGGTGCAGCTCGTCGAACGAGGTGCAGCTGGCGAGTTCCGCGCGCTGCTCGTCGCTCAGGGGGAGATGGGCCAGGTATTCGCCAAGCGATTCCGGCCTTGCGCTTGAGTTACTCATCGGCAGGCAACTGATAGCTCCAGGTCTCGGTCAGCACTTTTTCGGTGGTGGCCGGGGTACCGGTGGTGGATGCCGCGTCGGCGGCGGGTTGCTCGGCCTTGGCTTTCTCGGCCTTGGCCTGGGCGTGCTTGGCCGCAGCCTTGTCCTGTTTGGTTTCCTTGGCGGGCTTCGGTTGCTCGACCGGAACGTCACGCAGCAGCGCGGCGCGCATCTCGGTGGCCTTCTTCGGATCCTGCACCTTCAGGCGCAGGGTGAGACGCCAGCCTTTGGTCTCGGGGTTGTAACGCAGGTTGTTCTCGACCACTTCGGCGTTGTCGCCGACGCTGACCTGGCTGCGTACGGCGGTATCTGCCGGCAGTGCCGCCAGGTTCGGGCCGACGAAATCGACCAGCAGGGCGACGCTGCCGTCGGTCTGGCGGATCAGGTTGGACTGCTTGACGTCACCGGCGGAGCGCAGGGTCTGCTTGACCCAGCCCAGTTCCTGGGAGTGCAACTGGTCTTCCTTGATGGTCCAGCGCAGGCGGTAGTCGTATTCGAACGGCTTGCCTGGCTCAGGCAGGGTTTCCGGGCTCCAGAACGCAACGATGTTGTCGTTGGTTTCGTCGGCGGTCGGGATCTCGACCAGGTCGACGGTGCCTTTGCCCCAGTCGCCTTTCGGCTCGATCCAGGCGCTCGGGCGCTTCTCGTATTCGTCGTCGAGGTCTTCGTAGTCGCTGAAGTCGCGCTGGCGCTGCAGCAGGCCGAAACCACGCGGGTTCTCGACACTGAAGTTGCTCACGGCCAGGTGTTTCGGGTTGTTCAGCGGGCGCCACAGCCACTCGCCGTTGCCGGCATGGATCGCCAGGCCTTCGGAGTCGTGCAGGGCCGGGCGGTAGTTCATGATCTTCGACGGCTGGTTGGGGCCGAACAGGTACATGCTGGTCAGCGGGGCAACGCCCAGGCGGCTGACGTGGTCACGCAGGTAGACGCGCGACTTGACGTCGACCACGGTGTCTTCACCCGGACGCAGGGTGAGCTTGTAGGCACCGGTGGAACGCGGCGAGTCGAGCAGGGCGTAGATCACCAGGTGCTTGTCGGTCGGCTTCGGCTTCTCGATCCAGAACTCGGTGAAGCGCGGGAATTCCTCACCCGACGGCAGCGCGGTGTCGATGGCCAGGCCACGGGCCGACAGGCCATAGCGGTGGCCCTTGCCGACCACGCGGAAATAGCTGGCGCCCAGCAGGGTCATGATCTCGTCCTGCTTGTCGGCCTTGTTGATCGGGTAGAGCACCCGGAAGCCGGCGTAGCCGAGGTTCTTGGTGGCGTCGGGGTCATGCGGCACGTCACCGAACTCGAAGCGGCTCGGGTCGTACTTGATCTCTTCGACTTTCTTGGCGCTGATCTGGTTGATCTTGACCGGCGTGTCAAAGTGCATGCCCTGGTGGTAGAACGAGAGCTTGAACGGCGTCTTGTCCTTGGCCCACTCGGCTTTTTCCTGCAGGAAGCGGATCTTCTGGTAGTCGGCGTACTTCATGTCGCGGAACACCGGCGGCAGGTTGCTCTTCGGTGCTTCGTACTTCTGGCCGGCCAGATCCTTTGCCTTGGCTGCAACATCATCCAGATTGAATGCCCACAACTGGCCCGCGCTCATCAGGCCGACCAGCGCGACGCCGGCGATCATCGCCTTGCGCAGCCGAGTGCTGGGGATTCTTGGTGCAAAACTGGGGCTTACAATCACGAGCAATCCTCGCCGAAAACAGATCATGAAACCAACGGCCAGCGACCAATGCCGGGTTGGCGAGCACTGTTCGGACCCCGTGAGGGCGTAATGATTCCCCAAACGGATCCAGACAATACTCGGGTCAAAGTGAAACGAACCTGCGAACGCAGGTTCAAGCAGCGCGCGATTATCCAGCAGGTCGCGTTACAACGCATCAGGCTGGAGTAACTATTTATCGTACAAAACCCCTTGTTTTCCTACAAACAAGGGGTTTTTTGACCTCATATTTGTAACATAAATGTTACCGGGCCATCATTCACCAGATGCACCTGCATGTCTGCACCGAAGCGACCGCTCGCCACCTCGGGGTGCTGGCGCTGTGCCTGCTGCAAAAGATAGTCGAAAAGCTCGGCGCCGAGGGCCGGCGGCGCGGCCGTCGAAAAGCTCGGGCGCATGCCATTGCGGGTATCTGCGGCCAGGGTGAACTGCGACACCAGCAGCAAGCCGCCGCCGACATCCTTGAGCGAGCGGTTCATCTTGCCCTGCTCGTCACTGAATACCCGATAGTTAAGCAGCTTGTGCAACAGCTTGTCGGCGTGCTCGGGCGAATCTTCAGGCTCGACCGCGACCAATGCCAGCAGGCCCTGGTCGATGGCGCCGACGATCTCCCCGGCCACTTCGACCCGGGCGCCGCGCACGCGCTGAATCAGGCCCTTCATGCCTCTTCCAAAGGCAGGTCGAGCAGGCGCCGTGCCATCTGGTCGGCGGCACGCACCAGGGCGTCGGTGATGCCTGGCTCGGAGGCGGCGTGGCCGGCATCGCGAATCACCTTGAGCTCGCTGTTCGGCCAGGCCTGGTGCAGTTCCCAGGCGTTGTCCAGCGGGCAGATCACGTCGTAGCGGCCATGCACGATCACCGCCGGCAGGTGGGCGATCTTCGGGATGTCGCGGATCAGCTGGTTTTCTTCGAGGAAGGCGTTGTTGGTGAAGTAGTGGCATTCGATGCGGGCGATCGACAGCGCTCGCTGCGGTTCGGAGAAACGGTCGACCACCAGCGGGTTCGGGCGCAGCGTCGCAGTGCGGCCTTCCCAGGTCGACCAGGCCTTGGCGGCGTGCATCTGGGCGATCTGGTCGTTGCCGGTGAGGCGCTTGTGGAAAGCCTTGACCAGGTCGCCGCGCTCTTCCGGCGGAATCGGCGCGATGTAGTCCTGCCAGTAGTCGGGGAACAGGCGGCTGGCGCCTTCCTGGTAGAACCAGCTGATTTCCTGCGGGCGGCACAGGAAGATGCCACGCAGGATCAGGCCGTGCACGCGCTCGGGGTGGGTCTGGGCGTAGGCCAGGGCCAGGGTCGAACCCCAGGAGCCGCCGAACAGCACCCACTTGTCGATACCCAGGTGCTCACGGATACGCTCGAGGTCTTCGACCAGGTGCCAGGTGGTGTTGTTCTCCAGGCTCGCATGGGGCGTGGAACGGCCACAGCCGCGCTGGTCGAAGGTGATGATGCGGTACAGGTTGGGGTCGAAGTAGCAGCGGCTCTGGGCATCGCAACCGGCGCCCGGGCCGCCGTGGATGAACACCACCGGCAGACCTTCCGGCGAACCGCTTTCATCGACATACAGCACATGCGGCGCTTCCACGGCCAGATCGTGCCGGGCGTAGGGTTTGATCTGCGGGTAGAGGGTCTGCATTGCGCACTCCGTGTGAGGAATTATTCTGCCGTTGGGCATCATAAACCTGAATTGCGCGAAGAGCATGTGTCCGTGTGAAACGTCGGGGTTTTGGGGTTGTTGGCGATGGGGGGAGTGGTGGGGCGTGATGCCTTCGAAGGCATGGTTTGGGATTGCGTCAGGGCTGGCAGGTGTTCGACAAGGGATCTTCAGCGCCCTCGAGATCGAGCGCCGCCCGCGCGGCGCATCGCTGGCAAGCCAGCTCCCACATCTGTTTCGGGCCAATTATGCCTGTGAGGGTACCGCTGCCCGCCTTGGTGCATGTCTCAAGTCAGGCGAGGCGCCAGTGGTGCCCACCTCAATACCGCGTCGTACCCACAAGGCGGACAGCGATGAAATCACAGGAGTGACTGGCCCGAAACAGATGTGGGAGCTGGCTTGCCAGCGATGCGCCGCGCGGGCGGCGCTCGATTTCATAGGCGCCGAAAGGGTCGTGGCGAACACCTGCCAGCCCTGACGCGGTCGACCGCCCTACCCTCGAGAACCACCTTGGTACCGCTCTTCACCCCACGCCAGCACCGTCTCCAGCAACTGCCGCAGCACCACCTGCGTCGGCTGTGCCAGATCTTCGCGATAGCCGAACGGCTCCACCTCATTCATATAGGTGCACTGCCCCAGTTCCAGCTGCACGGCATGGATGTGATTGGCCGGATCACCATAGTGGCGAGTGATGTGCCCGCCTTTGAAGCGGCCATTGAGCACATGGGTATAGGCCGGGAACTCGGCGCAAACACCCTGCAGCCGCTCAGCCAATACCGGATCGCAACTGGCGCCATTAAAGGTCCCCAGATTGAAATCCGGCAATTTGCCGTCAAACAGATGCGGTATTACCGACCGAATCGAGTGCGCATCCCACAGCAACGCATAACCAAACTCCTCACGCATCCGCGCCAGCTCACGACGAATCGTGTCGTGGTACGGCCGCCAGATCTGCTCCAGGTACACGGCCCGCTGCTCGACGCTGGGCGCCTGGCCTTCCTTGAACAACGGCTCCCCCTCGAACAGCGTCGCCGGATACAACCCGGTAGTAGCCCCGGCGTACAACGGCTTGTCGTCATCCGGCCGGTTCAGGTCGATGACGAACCGCGAATACTCCGCCGCTACCACACTGGCCCCCAACTCGCGGGCAAAGTCGTACAGCTGCGGAATATGCCAATCGGTGTCAGGCAGGCTACGCGCCGCATCAACCAGGCCATCACGCACCGCGTCGGTCAGGCCGAGCCCGGCATGGGGCATGCTGATCAGCAGCGGCAGGCGGCCCTGGTGGAAACTCAATACCTTGTCCATGTCGCCTCGCTCAGTGGGTTATCTCGTGACCCAGGCGCACCACGCGCTTGGGCAGGTCGCCGCCGAGCCAGTAGCTGAGGTCGGCGGGGCGCTCGATCTGCCAGGCGACGAAGTCCGCCACCTTGCCGGCTTCCAGCGAGCCATGGCTGTCGCCCAGGCCCAGTGCCGTGGCGGCATGCACGGTGACGCCGGCCAGCGCCTCTTCCGGGGTCATGCGGAAACAGGTGCAGCCCATGTTCAGCATCAGGCGCAGCGACAACCCCGGCGATGTGCCTGGGTTGAGGTCACTGGCCAGGGCAATCTTCACCCCATGACGGCGCAGGGCCTCCATGGGCGGCAGCTGGGTTTCACGCAGGAAGTAGAAGGCCCCCGGCAGCAGCACGGCGACGGTGCCGGCCTCGGCCATGGCGATGGCATCTTCCTCGGTCATGAACTCCAGGTGGTCGGCCGACAGTGCCTGGTAACGCGCCGCCAGGCTCGAGCCATGCAGTGACGACAGCTGCTCGGCATGCAGCTTGACCGGCAGCCCCAACTCCCGCGCCTTGATGAACAGGCGTTCGACCTGGGCCGGAGAGAACGCCAGGTGTTCGCAGAACGCATCTACCGCATCCACCAGGCCCTCGGCCGCCAGCGCCGGGAGCATTTCGTCGCAGATGTGGGCAATGTAGTCGTCCGCCCTGCCCGCGTACTCCGGCGGCAGCGCATGGGCCGCCAGGCAGGTGCTGCGCACAGTCAGTGGCAGCGCCTCGCCCAGGCGCCGGGCCACGCGCAGCATCTTGCGCTCGTTGGCCAGGTCCAGGCCGTAGCCAGACTTGATCTCGAGCGTGGTGACGCCATCGCGCATCAGCGCCAGCACGCGCTGCCGGGCACTGGCGAACAGCGCGTCCTCGCTGGCCGCGCGGGTGGCCCGCACGGTGCTGGCGATGCCGCCGCCCTGGGCGGCGATCTCGGCGTAGCTGACGCCCTGCAGGCGCTGTTCGAACTCACCGCTGCGGTTGCCACCGAAGACCGCGTGGCTGTGGCAGTCGATCAAGCCGGGGGTGACCCAGGCATTGCCCAGGTCCACCGTGCGCTCGGCCGCAACCGGCGGCAGTTCACCCCGTGGGCCGATCCATTCGATCAAGCCGTCGTGGGTGACGATGGCCGCGTCCTCGATGATCGAGTAACGGCCCTCGGCCATGGTTGCTGCATGGCAGTGCTGCCAGAGGGTTCTCATTTGCAATCTCCTGAACTAGCGGTGCAGCTCGGCCGCTGCCTGGGCCGACCCGCCCTGCCCTGCCCGCGGCTTGCACCACAGCAGGTAGGACGCGACCAGGAACACCACCCAGATCACGCCGACGATCAATGCCGCCTGGGTATCCGGGAAGTAACCGAGCACACCGAAGATGAACACCATGAAGGCGATGGCCAGGGCCGGGCCATAGGGCCAGAACGGTACCGGGAACTTCAGTTGCGCCACCTGCTCACGGCTCATGCTGCGCCGCATGGCCACCTGGGTGACCAGGATCATCAGCCACACCCACACGGTAGCAAAGGTGGCGATGGACGCGATCAGCAGGAACACGTTTTCCGGGATCAGGTAGTTGAGCAGCACGCCGATCAGCAGCGCCCCGCCCATGACGACCACGGTCATCCACGGCACGCCGTGCCTGGACAGCTTGCCGAAGCCACGCGGCGCCTGGCCGTGCTGGGACAGGCCGTACATCATGCGGCCAGCGCCGAAGATGTCGCTGTTGATCGCCGAAATGGCTGCCGAAATCACCACGACGTTGAGCACCGCTGCCGCCGAGCCAATCCCCAGGTTGCTGAAGATCTGCACGAACGGGCTGCCTTGGCTGCCGATCTGTGGCCAGGGGTACAGGCACATCAGCACGAACAGGGTCAGCACGTAGAACAGCAGGATGCGCAGCGGCACGGCGTTGATCGCCTTCGGGATGACGCGTTGCGGGTCTTTCGCCTCACCGGCGGTAACGCCGATGATCTCGATGCCGCCGAAGGCGAACATCACCACGGCGAACGAGGCGATCAGGCCGCTGACACCATTGGGCATGAAGCCGCCATGCTCGAACAGGTTGCTCACGCCGACAGCGTGGCCTGTGCCCACCTGGCTGAAACCGAAGGCCATGATGCCTAAGCCTGCGAGGATCATCGCGACGATGGCGCCGACCTTGAGCAGCGACAGCCAGAACTCCATCTCGCCGAACACCTTGACGTTGCACAGGTTCAGGCCGCCGATCAGGAACACGATGCCCAGTACCCAGATCCAACGGGCGACTTCGGGGAACCAGAAGCCCATGTAGATACCGAAGGCGGTCACGTCGGCGATGGCGACGATGACCATCTCGAACGCGTAGGTCCAACCGAGGATGAAGCCAGCCATGGGGCCGAGGTAGGTACTGGCATAGTGGCCGAAGGAGCCGGCCACCGGGTTGTGCACGGCCATCTCGCCGAGGGCGCGCATGACCATGAAGACAGCGGCGCCACCGATCAGGTAGGCCAGCAGCACGGCTGGCCCGGCCATCTGGATGGCCGAGGCGGAGCCGTAGAAAAGCCCGGTACCGATTGCCGAACCGAGCGCCATGAAACGGATATGCCGGGCAGATAGCCCGCGGGTGAGGCCTTGAGCTTGTTGCATGTCACGTCCCTATATTGTTCTTGTGGTCGTGATGTCTGGATGGGGTCTGCTGCGCAGCCCTTCGCGGGTAAACCCGCTCCCACAGAGGTTGCGCTGAACCTGTGGGAGCGGGTTTACCCGCGAAGGGGCCGCAAAGCGGCCCCCGAGGGCATTACAGGCTTGGCAGGACGCCGGCCGGCAGCAGGCCGGTCAAGGTGCCTTTGGCCAGCAGCGCGGCGGCTGCCTCGATATCCGGCGAGAAGAAGCGGTCGCGGTCATAGTGCGGCACTTCACGGCGCAGAGCCTGACGCGCCTGCTCAAGCTTGGCGGAGGTCTTCAGGCCTTTGCGCAGGTCCAGGCCCTGGCAGGCACCCAACCACTCGATAGCGATCACGCCACGGGTGTTCTCGGCCATTTCCCACAGACGCTTGCCGGCAGCCGGGGCCATCGACACGTGGTCTTCCTGGTTAGCAGAAGTTGGCAGGCTGTCGACGCTGTGCGGGTGCGACAGCGCCTTGTTCTCGCTGGCCAGCGCGGCGGCGGTGACCTGGGCGATCATGAAGCCGGAGTTGACCCCACCGTTTTCCACCAGGAATGGCGGCAGCTGGGACATGTGCTTGTCCATCATCAGCGAGATGCGGCGCTCGCTCAGCGAACCGATCTCGGCGATGGCCAGGGCCAGGTTGTCGGCGGCCATGGCCACCGGCTCTGCGTGGAAGTTGCCACCGGAAATCACGTCGCCTTCGGCGGCGAATACCAGCGGGTTGTCCGACACGGCGTTGGCTTCGATGCCCAGCACTTCGGCGGCCTGGCGGATCTGGGTCAGGCAGGCACCCATGACCTGTGGCTGGCAGCGCAGGGAGTACGGGTCCTGGACCTTGTCGCAGTTCTTGTGCGACAGCGACACTTCACTGGAATCGCCCAGCAGGTCGCGGAAGCAGGCGGCGGTGTCGATCTGGCCACGCTGGCCACGCACTTCATGGATACGGGCGTCGAACGGCGAACGCGAACCCAGTGCGGCTTCAACGCTCAGGCCACCACAGGCGATGGCTGCGGCGTACAGGTCTTCGGCCTGGAACAGGCCGCGCAGGGCGTAGGCGGTGGAAGCCTGGGTACCGTTGAGCAGGGCCAGGCCCTCTTTCGCAGCCAGGGTCAGTGGCTCCAGGCCGGCAACGGCCAGGGCCTCGGTAGCGTTCAGCCACTGGCCCTTGTAGCGGGCCTTGCCTTCGCCCAGCAGTACCAGCGACATGTGCGCCAGCGGGGCCAGGTCGCCGGAGGCGCCAACCGAACCTTTGAGCGGGATGTGTGGGTAGACTTCGGCGTTGACCAGGGCGATCAGGGCGTCGATGACTTTGCGGCGAATGCCGGAGAAACCACGGCTGAGGCTGTTGATCTTCAGCACCATGATCAGGCGCACCAGGTCGTCGTCCAGCGGCGCGCCGATACCGGCGGCGTGGGACAGCACCAGCGAGCGCTGCAGGTTTTCCAAGTCATGGCTGGCGATGCGGGTCGAGGCCAGCAGGCCGAAACCGGTGTTGATGCCGTAGGCGGTACGGTCTTCGGCAATGATCTGCTCGACACAGGCGACGCTGGCGTCGATGGCCGGGGCGGCGCTGGCATCCAGTTGCAGGCGCACGGGCGCGGCATGAATGGCGCGCAGCTGGGCCAGGGTCAGGGTGCCAGGCTTGAGGGTCAGTTCGGTCACTTCGCTACTCCAATCGCTTGTGGCCGCAGGCCCTGTGTTCAGGGTGCCCGCAGGCCACTTCTTGTTGTTCAGTATCACCCTTGTGGGGTGCGATCCAAAGCGCGGCAATCAGCCGGTGATCATTGGCAGGTCGAGGCCCTGCTCCTTGGCGCAGTCGATGGCGATCTGGTAACCGGCATCGGCGTGGCGCATCACGCCGGTGCCCGGGTCGTTGGTCAGTACGCGGGCGATCCGCTCGGCCGCCTCGTCGGTACCGTCACAGACGATGACCATGCCCGAGTGCTGGGAGAAGCCCATGCCCACGCCACCGCCGTGGTGCAGCGAAACCCAGGTGGCGCCGCCTGCGGTGTTGAGCAGGGCGTTGAGCAGCGGCCAGTCGGAGACCGCGTCGGAGCCGTCGCGCATGGCTTCGGTTTCACGGTTGGGGCTGGATACCGAGCCCGAGTCCAGGTGGTCGCGGCCGATGACGACCGGCGCCGACAGCTCGCCGCTGCGGACCATTTCGTTGAAGGCCAGGCCCAGCTTGGCGCGCAGGCCCAGGCCAACCCAGCAGATACGGGCCGGCAGGCCCTGGAAGCTGATGCGCTCGCGGGCCATGTCCAGCCAGCGGTGCAGGTGGGCGTCGTCCGGGATCAGTTCCTTGACCTTGGCGTCGGTCTTGTAGATGTCCTCGGCGTCACCGGACAGCGCAGCCCAGCGGAACGGGCCGACACCGCGGCAGAACAGCGGGCGGATATAGGCCGGGACGAAGCCTGGGAAGTCGAAGGCGTTGGCCACGCCTTCTTCCTTGGCCATCTGGCGGATGTTGTTGCCGTAGTCGAAGGTCGGGATGCCCTGTTTCTGGAAGTCGAGCATGGCTTGCACGTGCACGGCCATCGATTGCTTGGCGGCCTTGACCACGCCAGCCGGGTCGGTCACTGCGCGGTCGCGGTACTGCTCCCAGGTCCAGCCGGCTGGCAGGTAGCCGTTGAGCGGGTCGTGGGCGCTGGTCTGGTCGGTGACCATGTCCGGGCGCACGCCACGCTTGACCAGCTCTGGCAGGATTTCGGCGGCGTTGCCGTGCAGGGCGATGGAGATGGCCTTGCCTTCGGCGGTGTACTTGGCGATGCGGGCCAGGGCGTCGTCGAGGTCGGTGGCCTGCTCATCGACGTAGCGGGTTTCCAGGCGGAAATCGATGCGGCTCTGCTGGCATTCGATGTTCAGCGAGCAGGCACCGGCCAGGGTCGCGGCCAGTGGCTGGGCACCGCCCATGCCGCCCAAGCCTGCGGTCAGTACCCACTTGCCTTTCAGGCTGCCGTTGTAGTGCTGGCGGCCGGCTTCGACGAAGGTTTCGTAGGTGCCCTGGACGATGCCCTGGCTGCCGATGTAGATCCAGCTGCCGGCGGTCATCTGGCCGTACATGGCCAGGCCCTTGGCATCCAGTTCGTTGAAGTGTTCCCAGTTGGCCCAGTGCGGCACCAGGTTGGAGTTGGCGATCAGCACGCGCGGGGCGTTGCTGTGGGTCTTGAACACGCCGACCGGCTTGCCCGACTGCACCAGCAGGGTTTCGTCGTCTTCCAGGCGGGTCAGGGTCTCGACGATCTTGTCGTAGCACTCCCAGTTACGCGCGGCACGGCCGATGCCGCCGTACACCACCAGTTCCTTGGGGTTTTCGGCGACCTGCGGGTCGAGGTTGTTCATCAGCATGCGCAGCGGCGCTTCGGTCAGCCAGCTTTTGGCGGTCAGCTTGTTGCCACGCGGGGCACGGATTTCAACGTCACGGTATTTGTTGTTGTCAGTCACGGGGATGTCCTCTGCGGTCATGCGACGGCATGTGTGTGTGTCGTGGTGCTATACAAACACATCTTTACTTGTATGTACAAGCATGGACAACCAAAATAATCAGACCATTCCTCGGAAGATTTCAGAAAGCAGAAGGGCCGCTTCGCGCCCCTTTCGTGGCACAAGGCCGCTCCTACAGGGAGTCGTGAACTCCTGTAGGAGCGGCCTTGTGCCACGAAAGGGCTGCGAAGCGGCCCCAATTCACAAAACTCGAATTCAGCGCGGCATCAGCTCGATCAGGCAGAACCGCCCCTGCACGTCCAGCGCCAGCAACCCTTCGTTGCCCTCCAGGCGCAAACAGTCATACCGGCCCAGCTGCTGGGGCTCGTGCCCGGTCAGCCCGACTTCCACGTGATTGCTCGCGGCAAACAGCAACACCGTCGAGGCCGAGCTGAACAGCCGGCTGGTGCCATCGAACCACTGCAACCGTGCGTGATAACGCTGCGGCGCATAGATCAGGTTGAAATCCCGGATCGCCCCACCCAGCAGCTCGCAGCCAACCTGGCTCTCGCCGCTGAAGGCGAAGGCGTCGAATGGCAGCAGGGGCCGGCTGGCTTGGCCATCGACCAGCAGGCGCATGCCATCGCCCTGCAGCACGGTGATGATGCGCTGGTAACCGGCGAAGGTGGAAAAGCCGCCGGACGCTTCGATGTCGGCGATCGACAGGCGCCAGCCGAAGCCGTCCAGGCCGTCGCCGGCATCGCGGGTGATCTCTTCGGTGAAACCGCCACCGTTCTTCCAGGGCATGCGCGGGTAATCCTGCGCACGCAACAACTGCAACGCACTCATTTACTGAATCGTCCTTCCAGGCGATGACGGGAACCGGGGTGGATCAGGCGCGCGGCGGTGACCGGCTGGCGACCCGACCAGGTGCGGCGGCGGATCAACAGACAGGGCTCGCCACGCTCGATCTGCAGCAGCTGGCACTCATCGGGCTCGGCAAGGATGGCCTCGACCACGTGCTCGCCTTCGGTGAGCGGTGCCACCTGCGACAGGTAGGCGTAAGGCGTCTGCCGGGTGAAGTCCTGCTTGAGGTAGTCCGGGGCGATGGCGGCGTTGACGTAACGGTCCTCGATCTGCACCGGCACGCCGTTCTCGTAATGCACGATCAGCGAGTGGAATACCCGCTGGCCTTCACGCATGTCCAGGGCCAGGGCACGCTCGGAGCCGGCGGCCTCTTCGGCCAGAGTGACCACCTGGCAGCTGTGCTGGTGGCCGCGACCGGCGATCTCGTCGGCGATGTTGTTGACCTCGAACAACGCCGAGCGGCTCTTCGGCTCGGCGACGAAGGTGCCGACGCCCTGCATGCGCACCAGCAGCCCTTCGGCAGTGAGCTCACGCAGGGCACGGTTGATGGTCATGCGGCTGAAACCCAGCTCGCTGACCAGCTCGCTCTCCGACGGCACCCGGTGATGCGGCGGCCAGCTGCCGTTTTCGATCTGCTGGGCGATCATCTGCTTGACCCGGGCATACAGCGGCGCCGGCCCTTCGCCCATCTGGGCAACCAGCGCGGAGACAGGAGGTGTCGGCACGGCGTTGAATCCTTGTACGGTTGGAGTGAACGGTAGCTTGCCGGAGTTTACCCGGCAGGCAAACGGCTGTATATGTATATACAAGTTAAACAATAACAGGATTTCACCGATGTCCGCCTATTTCGCCGAACGCGCCCTGCTACCCACGGGCTGGGCCCGCAATGTCCGCCTGGAGGTCGCCGCCGATGGCCGGCTGACGGCGGTCGAGGCCAATGCCAGCGCCGAGGGCGCCGAGCGCCTGGCCGGCCCGCTGCTGCCGGGTATGCCCAACCTGCACTCGCACGCGTTCCAGCGGGCTATGGCGGGGCTGGCGGAAGTGGCCGGCAACCCCAACGACAGCTTCTGGACCTGGCGCGACCTGATGTACCGCCTGGTGGGGCGCATCACCCCAGAGCAGTTGCAGGTCATCGCCCGTCAGCTGTACATCGAGATGCTCAAGGCCGGCTACACCTCGGTGGCCGAATTCCACTATGTGCACCATGACCACAACGGCCAGCGCTACGCCGACCCGGCCGAGTTGTCCCGGCGCATCAGCGCCGCGGCCGCCGCCAGCGGCATCGGCCTGACCCTGCTGCCGGTGCTGTACAGCCACTCGGGCTTCGGCGGGCAAGCACCCAACGACGGGCAACGGCGCTTCATCAACTCCACCGAGCAGTACCTGGCGCTGCAGCAACAGCTCGCCCCCGTGCTGGCCGCGCAGCCGGCGCAACAGCTGGGGCTGTGCTTCCACTCCCTGCGTGCGGTGACGCCCGGGCAGATCGCCGAGGTGCTCGGCGCCAGCGACAAACAGTGCCCGGTCCATATCCATATTGCCGAGCAACAGAAGGAAGTCGACGACTGCCTGGCCTGGAGCGGCCTGCGCCCCTTGCAATGGCTGTATGAGCACACCGAGGTCGATTCACGCTGGTGCCTGGTGCATGCCACCCACGCCGAGCCCGACGAAGTCACCGCCATGGCCCGCAGCGGCGCGATCGCCGGCCTGTGCCTGACCACCGAGGCGAACCTGGGCGATGGTATTTTCCCGGCGGTGGACTACCTGGCCCAGGGCGGGCGCATGGGGATCGGCTCTGACAGCCACGTGTCGCTGAGCGTGGTCGAAGAGCTGCGCTGGCTGGAATACGGCCAGCGCCTGCGCGACCAGCGCCGCAACCGCCTGTACCGCACCGATCAGCCGATGGTCGGGCGCACCTTGTACGACGCCGCGCTGGTGGGCGGCGCCCAGGCGCTGGGCCAGCCGATCGGCGAACTGGCCGTGGGCAAGCGCGCGGACTGGCTGGTGCTGGACGGGCAGGACCCGTACCTGGCCGTGGCGGACGGCGACGCCATCCTCAACCGCTGGCTGTTTGCAGGCGGCGATCGTCAGGTGCGCGATGTGATGGTCAATGGGCAGTGGGTGGTGCGCCAGGGGCGGCATGGGCAGGAAGCAGAGAGTGCGCTGGCGTTTGGCGAGGTGCTGCGCCAGTTGCTGGGCTAATTGAAGGGCCATTCGCGGGTAAACCCGCTCCCACAGGCTAGTGTAGATCCTGTGGGAGCGGGTTTACCCGCGAAGCATTTAACGCGATTTCAATGCCGGGCAACGATTTCCTTGTCCGCCGTGCGCCAGATCAGCCGACGGGTGTCATACCCCTGCTGGCGCGCCTTGGCCAGCAGGTTCTCGCGCTCCCACGCCGGCAACGACGGCGTGCGCGACAAAATCCACAGGTACTTGCGGTCCGGGCTGCCGACGATCGCGGTGCGGTAACGCTCGTCGACGAACAGAATCCAGTAGTCACCCTTGGCCACACCCGGCACCAGGCGAGTGAACCAGTTGTCGAACTCCACCCACAGCTTGTCGGTATGCCCGGGCTGTTGCGCGGTGGCATGGCCTTCGGCGCGCAGCCACTCGTCACCCAGGGTACGGCAGCGGTTGAGCACGCCCACCGTGCCGTCGGGCTTGAGGTTGTAATGGGCCTCGGACTGGGCGCAGCCGTCCTGGTACTTCATCGGCAAGCGCGCCAGTTCGAACCATTTACCCTGATAACGCTTGAGGTCCACCGCACCTGCGGTCTTCGGTGCCAGCGGGTCGGTGGCGGACGTCGCGCAGCCACCCAGCAGCATCACCAGGCACACACTCAACAGCAGGTGCAGACGCCTCATTTGAGGCCCTGCCCGGAGTACATCAAGACTTTGTCCGCCGCGTACTGCACGCTGATGAAGCTCTTCTCGTCACCCCAGGTGCAGCTGCTCATGCCCAGCGCGCCGGAGCACTCGGTGGGCGTGCCGAGCAGTTGCTCAACCTCGGCCTTGTTCATGCCGGCCTTGAGTTTGGAATAGTTTTCCTGGTTGATCTTGCTGCAGGCAGTCAGGACGACGCACAAGGACAACAGGGCGAGGGAACGCAACGACATGAAAGTGACACTCCTGGAGGTGGATACACAGGTTCTGAGAGGCCTGCTGGGAGCTTAGAAGGGAAAAAGGGCTCGCGGTTCCCTGCCATCCGAGGTTTTCCTGCCGCACCGCCAGTCGGTATCTGCGCAAACGATTAATGTTTTTTCCAGCACTGACGACACAGCTTCCGACGGTGTGGCTTTTCGCCGCACCTGCCCTCCTCCGTGCCCGTGCGCAGACTTTCTAAAAATGACCAAGAACCTCAAGTTCAGCCACAAGATCCTGCTGGCTGCCGCCCTGGTGGTGGCCGTTGCCTTCACCTGTTTCGTGCTGTTCAACGATTACCGACAACGCCAGTCCCTGCGCAGTGACACGGAGGCCACTCTGCAGGACCTGGGCAACCTCACCGCCGGTAACATCCGCAATTGGCTCGACAGCCGTATCCAGTTGCTCAACACCCTGGCCCAGCAGGTCGCCGTGGACGGCCCGGGCAAAGCCAGCCTGGACCGCAGCCTGGCGCTGCCGGTGTACGCCAACAACTTCATGCTCACATACTTCGGCGGCCAGGACGGCAGCATGCAGTCGGTGCCGGTAGGCAGCCGCGCCGCCGACTACGACCCGCGCGTGCGCGGCTGGTACAAGGCGGCCACTGCCGCCGGCCAGACCATCGTCACCGAGCCGTACATCTCGGCCTCGGCCGGCAAGCTGGTGATCACCCTGGCCACCCCGGTGCAGCAAGCCGGCCGCCTGATCGGCGTGAGTGGCGTCGACACCGACCTGCAAACCATCAGCAACTTGATCAACACCCTCGACTTCGACGGCCGTGGCCACGCCTTCATCGTCAACGGCGAGGGCAAGATCCTCATCCACCCCAAGGGCGAACTGGCGCTCAAGGCCCTCAGCGACGTCTACCCGGCCAACACTCCGCGCATCGGCAGTGGCCTGAAAGAAGTCGAGGTCGATGGCCGCAAGCAGTTCATCAGCTTCACCCATGTCGACGGTGTGCCGTCGGCGGACTGGTACGTGGCGCTGGTACTCGACCAGGACGCAGCCTTCGCCATGCTCGGCGAACTGCGTACTTCGGCGGTGGTGGCAACCTTGATCGCGGTAATCGTGATCATCGCCCTGCTCGGCCTGCTGATCCGCGTGCTGATGGAGCCGCTGCACGTGATGGGCCGCGCCATGCATGACATCGCCGAAGGCGAAGGCGACCTGACCCGGCGCCTGAAGATTCACGCCCAGGACGAGTTCGGCAGCCTGGCGCAGTCGTTCAACCGCTTCGTCGAGCGTATCCACGAATCGATCCGCGAAGTGGCCTCGGCCACTGGCCAGGTCAATAGCGTGGCGGGCCAGGTGGTCAGCGCCTCCAACGCCTCGATCCACAATGCCGACCAGCAGTCCAGCCGCACCAGCAGCGTGGCCGCGGCGATCAACCAGCTCGGCGCCGCCGCCCAGGAGATCGCCCAGAACGCCGCCCTGGCCTCGCAGCACTCCAGCGCCGCGCGTGGCCTGGCCGAGGAAGGCCAGCAGGTGGTCGGCGAGACCATCGAGGTGATGAACCAGCTGTCGGCGCGCATCAGCGATGCCAGCGGCAACATCGAGACGCTGAACAACCACACGGTGAACATCGGCCAGATCCTCGATGTGATCAGTGGCATCTCGCAGCAGACCAACCTGCTGGCGCTCAACGCCGCCATCGAAGCCGCCCGCGCGGGCGAGGCCGGCCGTGGCTTTGCCGTGGTGGCCGATGAGGTACGCAACCTGGCCCATCGCACCCAGGATTCGGCGCAGCAGGTGCAGCGCCTGATCGAGGAGTTGCAGGCCGGCGCGCAGATGGCCGTGAGCACCATGAACCAGAGCCAGCAGCACAGCGACCGCAGCGTCGGCATCGCCAACCAGGCCGGCGAACGCCTGGGCAGCGTCACCCAGCGCATCGGCGAGATCGACGGCATGAACCAGTCGGTGGCCACCGCCACCGAAGAGCAGACGGCCGTGGTCGAGTCGATCAATGTCGACATCACCGAGATCAATACGTTGAATCAGGAAGGGGTGCACAACCTGCAGAGCACCTTGCGTGCCTGCACCGACCTGGAGCACCAGGTGGAGCGGTTGAAGCATCTGGTGGGGAGTTTCAGGATCTGAAACCGCCGGGGCCGCTTCGCGGCCCATCGCTGGCAAGCCAGCTCCCACAGAGATATCGCTAACATTGTGGGAGCTGGCTTGTCGTGGCGACGAACCGCAGCGATGGGCCTGCGCAGCAGGCCCAGCTATTCAGAAGCGGGACCCAGGCTCCAGCAAGAAATCCATCTCCTCGCTAGTGCTCGGCCGCTCCAGCAACAGGTTGCGGTGCGGGAAGCGCCCGAACCGGGCAATCACTCGCTGATGCTGCTGGGCATAGTCGAGGAAGCCTTCGAACAACCGGCGATTCGCCTCCGGCTGTTCACCCAGCAAGATCTGATAGCGCTCGACGCACAGGTTCTGCCAGTCCAGCACCTCGGCATGCTCCAGCACCAGCAGCACGAACACCCGCTGGATCGGCAGCAGCTGGTAGTCCCAACCCTTCTGCAAACCCTGCATGGCCACCACCTGCGCCCGCCGGTCGCCCTCGAAGGCGCGCGGCGTGTCGCGGTGGATCATGCGCGGCAGCTGATCCAACAGGATCAGCAAGCCGAGCCAGCCCTGCGGGCTCTGCTGCCACTCGTCGAGGCCGCCCGCCAGGGCGTGCTCCATCAGGTCGCCGAACAGCGCCTGGGCTTCGGCATCGTGATGCTTGCCGAACCACAGCGTGCTCTTCTCGTCAGCCACGGCCTGGGGGCTGCTACCCCAACCGAACCACCACTCCAGCAACGGCTGCCAAGGTGCGAGCATGGTTTACTCCTTGTGGTACGCGGTGACGCGCTCGACCTCTTCTTTCGAGCCGAGGATCACCGACACGCGCTGGTGCAGGCCCTCTGGCTTGATGTCGAGGATGCGCTGGTAACCGTCGGTGGACGCACCGCCGGCCTGTTCGATGATGAACGACATCGGGTTGGCTTCGTACATCAGGCGCAGCTTGCCCGGCTTGCTTGGGTCGCGGGCGTCGCGTGGGTACATGAACAGGCCGCCACGGGTCAGGATGCGGTGCACGTCGGCCACCATCGAGGCGATCCAGCGCATGTTGTAGTTCTTCTTCAGCGGGCCGGTCTCACCGGCCAGCAGCTCGCCCACGTAGCGCTGAATCGGAGCTTCCCAGTGGCGCTGGTTGGACATGTTGATGGCGAATTCGGCGGTGCTTTCCGGCACGCGGATGTTCTCGTGGGTGAGCACGAAGCTGCCCAGCTCGCGGTCCAGGGTGAAGCCCTTGACGCCATTGCCCAGGGTGAGGATCAGCATGGTCTGCGGGCCATAGATGGCATAACCGGCGGCGACCTGCTCGGTGCCTGGCTGCAGGAAGGCGTTCTCGTTGAGGCTTTCGTTCTGGCTCAGGTATTGGTTAGGGCAACGCAGCACCGAGAAGATGGTGCCGACCGAGACGTTGACGTCGATGTTCGACGAACCGTCCAGCGGGTCGAAGACCAGCAGGTAGGCACCTTTGGGGTACTTGCCCGGGATCTGGTAGGCGTTGTCCATCTCTTCGGAGGCCATGCCGGCCAGGTGGCCGCCCCACTCGTTGGCTTCGAGCAGGATGTCGTTGGAGATGACGTCGAGCTTCTTCTGCACTTCGCCCTGTACGTTTTCGGTGCCCATGCTGCCCAGGACGCCACCCAGCGCGCCTTTGGAGACGTGATGGCTGATTTCCTTGCACGCACGCGCCACCACTTCGATCAGGAAGCGCAGATCGGCAGGGGTGTTGTTGCTGCGGGTCTGCTCAATCAGATAGCGACTCAGGGTAACGCGGGACATGTATGGCTCCGAAAAGGAAAGGGGGAGAAAAACCCCCGCAGTTTACAGGGAGTGTTGCGGGCTAGCGAGCAAAGAGACTCGTTGGGCGACGTTGAGTTCAGCTCGCCGAGG